>CATLVA010000227.1 GCA_950060715.1 uncultured Oligoflexia bacterium
CCAGTAATTTGCTTACGATATTTATTTAAAGCCGTATTTAGTAGTCTCAAAACATGGAATTTATCAGCAATAATTTGGGATCTAGAAAGTTGATGGTGGGCGATTCTTAGAGAAGCCCTATCAGAGATCAGTTCGAGCGACTGATTTCAGTTTTTCAAATATCATATCGCACCTTTTCTGTTTAAATTCAACCAGTTTTGCAAACCATGGACATAGCGATATCGGCCCGGACTATTGCGGGAGGAAGACGTACGCCCAAAATTCAAGTAGAAACCAGTCTTAGTGATTTCTCTCCTGAAGCCCTAACTACAACTGTAGAGTGCTCTTAATCTGTAATTTTCAAAGGATTTGAGGCCGTAAGATGTTCTTTGAATTAGCTTACACTTTCGGTTAAATCCTTCTACCCGAGCATTGGTGAGACCCGTTTTGAAGTAATGTAGAATTTCTTCTCGCCACTTCATCAACGTTTTTCTTAGCGTTCGTATCTCTCTTAAGTGTGACTTCGCCATATCATCTGTGATTTTAGTAAGTACACGACTAGCTTGTTTAAAGCCTTTTATATTATAAAAATTGACTATTCTCTCTTTAAATCTATAGACTTCATTTACGTTGAAGTTCTCTTGGCAAAATCTAGTCACGGCTCTCTTTTGATGAGGTTGCAACCGATTACGATTTTTGAGTAGAAGATGCCTGATTGGATTAGATCTTTTATCGCCCGTCACTTCTTTTCTGTATTTTCGGATAGCAGGATGAATTAAGCGAATCACATGAAACTTATCGATAACAATTTTTGCATTTGGAAAGTAGTCTTGAATAAAATTTTTGTAGGTACCTGTCATATCAATAACCGCATGAGTAACATTTTCTCGACCTGGAATATGTTCAATTGATTTAAACATTTCATCGTGAAAGCGACTCGGGGCAAGCTCTCTCAAACATTTTCGATTATTGTCTACAAAGGAAGTAACAAAAGACTTTCTACCTGTCTTAGGATCTCTTTTAAAAGCATGTTCATCGATAAGAATTGTATTCCCCCAAGGAGTATTTTTAGATTTTCTAAGCTCTAGTTCAAGTCTTTCATTTGTGACTTTGCTAACAAGAGTATCAGAGCAGCGTAGCTCACTGGCAACAGCTTTATTGGTATGAAAATTTTTATAATTATGAAGAATTTGATTTCTGTATTTTTCAGTGGTTCTGAAGCCAACTTTGATTCCATTGATTGACTCTGTAAATACGGACTTACAGTTAGGACAACGAAATCTTCTTTTACGAATGATAAGCCTAATATTCTTTGTATGAAATTTTGTATCTCTAATAGAAACGATTCTGTGATCATGAATATTAAACGATTTAGTCGGACATTTCCTACAAACCTCCCAATCCGTGGTCTTCACACAGTGGTAATGGAGGGTTTTGTTAGAGATTTTTTCAACATAAATAAGTTTTAAGTGTGGCAGCATTAGCTTTCTTAAGAGATAATTTTCTGGAGTCATGAGCGGTTCCTTTGTTTAATAAAAAATAATTGTGGTTAATTAAATTTTACTGAAAAAAGTCGCTCATGATTCTCTCGAACTTTTTACCTCAAGAAACGGTGCGCACACCATTAAGTTTGGAGACCCGGACTTAGTCGTTCCAAAATGTCCGAGACATTTTAATATCTCCACTTATTAGATAGTCGTACAAGGCTCAACATCACAGGCACCTCAATTAAAACTCCAACTACAGTGGCAAGGGCGGCACCAGAATTAAGCCCAAATAGTGAAATCGCAACCGCAACAGCAAGTTCAAAAAAATTACTAGCACCAATCATTGAGCCTGGACTCAAAACACAATGTGGAAGGCTCATCTTCTTTCCAATCCCCCATGCCACAAAAAAGATAAAATAAGTTTGAATCGTCAGAGGTATGGCGATTAAAAGTATATGAAGTGGGTTATTAGTTATTTTCTCTCCCTGAAATGCAAATAATAAGACCAAGGTAGTTAAGAGAGCTACAATCGAAACAGGCTTTAGTTTAGCCATGAAAACCTCTTTAAACCACTTCTCTCCCCGTGATTTTATCAGGACCCTATTGGCAAGATAGCCTGCGAGCAAAGGAATTACCACGAAGATAACGACGGAAGAAAGAAGTGTATCAAAAGGAATTGATACATTTGTCACTCCCAATAGAATTTTTACAATAGGAATAAAAGCAATAAGTAGTACTAAGTCATTAATGGCCACTTGAACAAGTGTGTATTCTGGATCTCCCTTTGTAAGATAGGACCAAACAAATACCATGGCCGTACAAGGAGCTGCACCTAAAATGATTGCACCTGCGATATACTCCTGTGCTAACTCTGGTGTTAAATATGCAGAATAAAGTTTATCAAAGAAAATCCATGCAAAAAAGGCCATGGTAAAAGGCTTTATCAGCCAATTGATAGCGAGGGTTAATGCAAGACCTTTAGGGTTTCTCCCAACATCCTTGATTGAACTAAAATCAATTTGCACCATCATGGGAAAAATCATTAGCCAAACTAAAATGGCGACGGGGATATTCACAGACGCTATGTTCATTTCACTTAGAACAGTTATAGAGCTTCCTAAGACCTTTCCAAGAACTATTCCACCAACAATACAAAAAGCAACCCAAACACTTAGATATCGTTCAAAAAATCCCATTTTTTCAGACTCGCTGCTCACTTCTCACCTTCTATATAACTTTCAATATTTAATACGAATTCTTTTATCTCGTCTCGAACTCTTCGATACACAGACAAAACTTCTTCTTCATCTGTCATTTCTTTTGTTAACCTCGGTGGATCATCAAATCCCACGTGAATGATCTTTCCTCCAGGGAAGTAAGGACAGTTCTCATGAGCATCTGAACAAACAGTAAACACAAAATCCATTGTTACACCTGGAAGTTCAGAGGTAATATTCGACTCATGACCACTAATATCAACACCGGCCTCACCCATAATTTTTACGGCGTTGGGATTTAGCCCATGCTTCTTTGTTCCTGCAGAGTAAAAGTTAAACTCATCCCCTTTAAGGTTTTTTCCCCAACCTTCTGCCATTTGAGAGCGACAAGAGTTTCCCGTGCATAAAAATAAAACATTCTTCATTAATTTTCCTTTCTAATCATGAAACAGTCTAGGATAGGGCATTCACTGATAGGAAGACTCCTATCCTCACAACAGTTTGCGAGGCCTTCTAGGGATTTCTTCATATTTTTTAGATCTTTAATTTTTTGGTTAATTTCCGAGATCTTATCTTCTGTTTTTTCTAAAACGTCACTGCATTTAGCCTGATTCTTTATTCTCAAGTCTAGAAGCTCCTTTGCTTCTTTTAACGTAAAGCCTAGCTCCTGCGATCTTTTGATAAATTGAATCTTAACAACATAGTCTTCAGGATAATACCTAAATGCTCCATGCTTTTTAGGTTGCTTTAAAATGCCTTTCCTTTCATAGAAGCGTATAGTCTCAACATTTACGCTAGATGCTTTTGCCAGCTTACCAATGGTCAGTCTTTCTTTCATAACTTCATCCTACACCATGTACCATAGTACGGAGTCAAATAAAGTTTAAGAATTTTCCTTTTAAGAAGAATTGACTCAGCCCATCACCAATGCTAATCACATAACCATGCCAAAAAAGAAGAAACTTACAGGTTTAGAAGAGTTCGAGTACGACCGAATCAATTGGTTTCCAGGTCATATGAATAAAGCCAGAAAAGAAATCGAAAAGAAGATCAAGCTGGTCGATATAGTTATCGAGGTCAGAGACGCGAGAGCGCCACTAGCCTCAGGCAATAAGCAAAACTATGAGAAAAGTGTGGGAAAACCATATTTAATAGTGATCAATAAAACGAATTTTGCAGACCCTGATGTGACCAAGTTATGGCAAGACTGGTTTACCAAACAAGGCGAATCTTTCATCTTTGTGAATGCTCTTGATAAAGCTTCCTTAAAAAAAGTGGTGGATCGTGCCAGAGAAATCTTAATCGCTCACAGATTAAAATCGAACCCTGACCAAACTCCAAAAAAGAGTGTCAAAATGATGATTCTTGGTCTTCCTAATACCGGAAAATCCACCATCATAAATAAGCTAGCCAATAGACAGGCCACTAAAGC
>CATLVA010000228.1 GCA_950060715.1 uncultured Oligoflexia bacterium
TCGGAATAGAGTGTTTTTGCGGCAATCAGTTTTTCAGCGCCATGAAGGCATTGGGCCAAGGTCGCCGCCGTGTTCAAAGTGCTCGGGGGATCCCTGCCCAGAAGTTTAGTCCTTGCCTTCAATGTGCGTGCAAGCAGTTTCTCAGCTTCCTCATAAGTTGTAGCCAGCAGGATCTTGGGTCGTCCGCGCATTCGAAGTAAGCGATGTGCATCGTTTAGACTCTTGTCCATCAACTGGCGAGTGTGATAAATGATCTCAGTATAGATTGTAGGAAGGAACATGGAATAGTAATCGGGGTTGTCTTCAACAACGATTATAGCCCTGACATTTCCATTACGGATATCATTGGAACTGTTGCGCGTATCCTCCACATACTTGATAACAGCCGGAAAGACTGAAGCATCTCCACTCCAGATAAAGATGCGATCAACAAGAGTGTTGAGTATCTCATCAGGAATGCCCGCCAATTCGGCCATGTTATAGGCAAGCATAATTAACGGCTTTCTAGAGTACTTCTTCCTCAGACCTCGACAAAAAGTAACCGGGTCCATGTCTGCCAGTCGGGGCATGGTTATGATCAAATCACAGCGGTTCTTACTTAAGAATTCCATCGCCTCAGCTGCCGTCGAAACTCGTGATACTCGTGGTGCCGAAGAGAGATTCATACCTACATATTCCTGGTAAATCTGCTCGGTAAGGCGACCATCCTCCTCAAGGATGTAGGCGTCGTAAGGGCTGGCCACAAGCAGTATCTCGTGGATCCGAAACTGCATCAGATCGTGCCAATTCCAATCAGTGCTAGTAAATGTGTTAGGCTTCATTACTTTCCATAATTAAGACCCTTTGACGAGAAAAGCAAATAAGCAGTTTAATTAAAATGTAAGCGGTTGTAAAAAGATTAATCGAAATTAACTGAAACAATTTTGGATACGCCGGACTGCTCCATCGTAACTCCATAAAGATATTTAGCTGCTTCCATAGTGAGTTTGTTATGGGTGACAATGATGAACTGTGTCTTATCAGAAAATTTCTCCAGTGCACGAGTAAACTTAACAATATTATGATCATCCAGTGGAGCATCAACTTCATCCAAAACACAAATTGGGGAAGGGTTAGTTAAAAAAACTGCAAATATTAGTGATAGAGCCGTTAAAGCCTGTTCACCTCCTGATAATAGTGTAATTGACTGCAATCTTTTACCCGGCGGGCTTACCAGCATGTCTAAACCAGCCTCTAATGGATCATCTGACTCAACAAATTCTAATTTTGCAGTACCGCCGCTAAAGAGTTTTGTATATACATCATTAAACTTTCTATTAACTTTTTCGAACGCATCCAAAAGTCTTTCTCTGCCTTTCTGATTAAGTTCATTTATGATTGTTCGAAGTTTTGATATTGCGGAAACTAGGTCATCTCTATCTTTCTCTATTTTTTTAATTTCTACTTTATACTGTTCAGTTTCTTCGCCGGCTCTTAAGTTCACTGAACCAAGGCGCTCTCGTTCATTTTTTTTAGCGTCCAACTTGTCTTCTTGTTCAATCACATTAGGCATATCTTCGATATTTTTTAGATCTGAGTTTTCTAATAAATTGTTTTCAGTGACATTTAGATCAATTTTTAAGGTATTAATTAAGTCTTTTTTTCTATTATCAAGACCCTCTAAAGTTGCACCAGACCTAGCTTTGTTTTCTCTAGCTAGCATCATCTTTTGTTCAACAGCTTTTAGTTCTTTATTTATTTCTTGATAATTTTCTTCAGCTTTTATTAAATCATCCGAAAGTTCTAATTTCTTGCTCTCAGTATCTGAAGCATTTTGCATTAATCGGCCTTTTTTAATAGATATTTCTTCAGGAAGTTTAATAATATTTTCTAAATCATTTTTTACTTTACCTATTCTTTCGCGTAACTCTTTTGACATTTTTTCAGAGTTAAATTTCAAATTTTTCCAACTTTCTATTTCTGTATCGATCGTGCTAATTCTTTCTTTTCTTTTTATAGACTCATTTTTTATATTTTGATTTTTACTGTAACTATCTGCATATACTTCTATGATTGTTTTAAAGTTATCAAGGACAGCTATTGCTTCATCATTTTTCTGAGCATTTACCAACTCTTTAACTTTGTCTATCTCAGCCGTTAATCTGTTTTTTGTAACATTCAAGTCTTTGCTAGATTTTTTTTCTGTATCGTAGTATTTCGAGTCTATCTCAATTAATTCATTTTTTTCTTCTTTAAGTCTCTTTTCATTTGTCGTTGCTTCTAAAATAATATTTTTCTCTCTCTCAATATCATCTGTAAGTGTATCCTGAGATTTCTGTAATCTATCTTTATCTGTTTTAATTCTTTTTTCTTCATCTTCTAAATTTTGGAGTTCTAAATTAAGTCTTTGTAATTTAGATAGTATTTCCATATTTTTATCTCTTAAAGGTTTCAATTCTAAATTAGCTTTTTCTAAAAAACTATTTTTTTCATCAATTTTTACCTTCAAAATATTTATTCCCTCATCTGACTCGCTGGTAATTCTTTTTGTTGATTCTATTTCCTTTTCAATCTCTTTTAATTTTATATAATAAAGACCAGCTTCAATTTTTTTTATTTCTTCTGAAATTAATTTATATTTCGATGCTTCTACTGCTTGTTTTTTTAAATTTTCTAATTGCTTTTCTTGTTGTCTCCTCAATTCGTCTGCTTTCCTTAAATTATTTTCTGCTGAATTGAGCCTTAACTCGGATTCATGTCTTCGGACATGCATGCCTGAAATTCCTGCCGCTTCTTCTAAGATAGATCTTCGATCTGTTGGTTTTGCTGTTACCAGGGCTCCAATTCTACCTTGACTTATCATTGAAGGTGAGTGGGCCCCAGTTGATAAATCAGCAAAAAGAGTTTGAATATCCCTAGCTCTCATTTCTTTTTCATTTATGAAATATCTTGAACCTTTGTCTTTTTCTATTCTTCTTTTTACATTAATTATATCCAATTCTTTGAATTGAAAAGGTCCGTCTTTATCAGAATTATCTAAAGTTAAAGAAACTTCAGCAATATTTTTCGAAGCTTTGTTTGCCGTGCCAGAGAATATAATATCCTCCATGCCCGATCCTCGCATACTTTTTGCTGAGGTTTCTCCCATGCACCACCTTATGCTCTCTACTATGTTTGACTTTCCGCAACCATTGGGCCCAACTATTCCAGTTAAACCTTTTTCAATAGTAATTGAGGTTCTTTCAACAATAAGTGAACAATATATATTTCTCACCTACATCCACTACGAAGATAGAATTGGAAAATTTTCAAAGGGATACATCAACAGAAAATCAAGCGAGTTCTTTCGTTTCGATTTGCGAAAAAAAGACAAGTCTAACTTCGAATTAGAATTTCTTAAGCGGGACGGAGAACGTTTGGCGGCTTCACTGGCCGCCTACGACTTTGAAGAGTTTATAGAAAACTTAGATGAAGACCAGTGGACAGTAAGAGGCGGCTTTAAACTTAGAGAAATACTGTACTCTGAAAACCCTGTCTTGCTCAAAATCAAATTCAAAGAATCGCTTAGATAGTCTACCAAACAATTTCTCCCACCCCCTTCTCAGCCAAATACTGGTTGGCTTTGCTGAAATGACCATTACCAAAGAAGCCTCTATGTGCAGAAAGCGGACTCGGGTGTGGGGATTTGAGCACTAAATTCTCCTTAGGGTCAACTATGGCAGCTTTCTTTTGGGCATATCGGCCCCAAAGCATATAGACCAAATTCTTCTTCTGAGAAGCCAAGGCCTGCACCACTGCATCCGTGAATGTCTCCCAGCCTTTCTTCTGGTGAGAACCTGCTTGATGTGCTCTAACAGTAAGTGTTGCATTCAACAGAAGCACCCCTTGTTTTGCCCAACGATCTAACGAGCCATGAGGTGGAATGTCCTTGCCTAAATCGTTCTTTATCTCCTTGAATATATTTACTAATGAAGGAGGAAAAGTAATGCCTTCATGTACCGAAAAACAAAGTCCGTTTGCTTGCCCAGGGCCATGATATGGATCTTGCCCTAGTATCACCACTTTAACCTCATCGAATGGGCATTCATCGAAAGCTCTAAAAATATCTTTCCCTTTCGGAAAAACAGTTTG
>CATLVA010000229.1 GCA_950060715.1 uncultured Oligoflexia bacterium
ATAGGAATGAAAGCAATGCATCGCTTGCATTGCCCTGATTAGATAAATAACTCAATGCAGAATTCCTTCCCATTTCAGTAATTTCAGAATATCTTTTCTTATCATTTAGAATTTTCTTGATTGAGTTTTCTAAATTATCTAAAGAAACTCGCTCTTGTGCCATAGAATCGCGGTCTCTTACCGTCACACAATTATCTTCAAGAGTGTCATAATCTACAGTTAAACAAAATGGAGTTCCAATTTCATCTTGACGACGGTAGCGTTTCCCAATAGACCCAGCTACATCGTACTCACATTTATATTTCATCTGTAATTTTTCCAGAAGTGGTCTCGCGATATCTTCTAGCGGAGCTTTTTTCATAAGTGGCATAATCGCTAGTTTAATTGGAGCAAGCTTTGGCTTAAGTCCAAGCACAATACGCTCTTCTTTTTCACCTGGATTTTCCACTCTATATGCATCACATAGAAGCGCTAGGATATGCCTGTCACAACCTACTGAAGTTTCTAAAACATAAGGGATATATTTTTTATTTCCATCGGCTTGATCAACATAGTTAAGGTTTTTCCCTGAAAATTCAGCATGTCTTCCAAGATCAAAATCAGTTCTGGAGTGGATACCTTCCATCTCATCCCAACCAATTGGAAACTCATACTCAATATCAAAAGCCGCATCCGCGTAGTGAGCAAGCTCAGTACCATGATCATGCCAACGAAGTTTTTTCTCATCTAAACCTTGATCAAGATGCCATTTCCATCTGATCTCTTTCCACTTCTCCATCGCCTCAACTTGAGTTCCTGGCTTAATGAAGTATTGCATCTCCATTTGTTCAAACTCACGGGTTCTAAAAATGAAGTTTCCTGGAGTGATCTCGTTTCTAAAAGCTTTACCAATTTGAGCAATACCAAATGGAAGTTTTCTTCTCATAGTACTTTGAACATTTAAAAAGTTAGTAAAAATCCCTTGAGCAGTCTCTGGTCTCAGATAAACTGTTGAGCCTGAATCTTTAACCGGCCCCATAGTGGTTTCAAACATCAAATTAAAATCACGTGGCTCAGTAAAAGAATCCTTCGATCCACATTTCTCACAAGGAGCACTTAGATCAATTTTATCCGCTCTAAAACGCGCCTTACACTCTTTACAGTCAACAAGTGGATCAGAAAAACCATCCACGTGTCCAGAAGCTTTCCATACCATTGGGTGCATGAGGATTGAAGCATCTACACCATCGATATCCTCTCTAAAAGTCATGGCCTTCCACCACGAATCTTTGACGTTTCTTTTTAATTCGATTCCCATAGGTCCGTAATCCCAACAAGAACCAAGTCCCCCGTAAATTTCAGAACTCTGAAAAACAAATCCTCTTCTTTTACAAAGGCTTACTAAATCCTGCATGTCTTCTAATTTTTTAATATTCATATTTTCCTCGTTTAATTATCTAACGTGTTATTTCCATTATAAAGAGCATTTATTTCTTCTGTGGTCAAAAGTCTATTCCAAATTCCTAAAGAGTCTATGGAACCATTAAATCGAGAACCAAACGACCCACTGTAAAAGCCACAGGGACTAATTTCATTCAAAGTTGGCAGTATAGTTCCAGTCGTTATTGAACTATTGCTTCCAGCCAGGGTACCATTAACGTACAACTTTAAACCACCATCTCGATCAACTAAATAAACTAAATGGAACCAAGTATTATCTGTGCTAAAAACACTCGAAACGTTTAAGGTCACACCGGTAATGGATATTTCAACATCTCTTGAGCTGGGGTTGGAATAAATTTGAACATAGTCGGCACCGTAATCTAATTCTAGCAAATAGCCAATAAGCGCTTCATTTACATACATATTGGCCCAAAAGGCTATTGAGAAATCATTCGAAGAGCCATACGCCATACCAGACGAAGTTGTATTTCTTAGGTAGCTTGATGAGCCCATAGTGCTACAATCGACACTATTTCCATGCTTTCCAGTCGCATGATCAATCGGACCGAAAGAAAAAAGGTTATTTAAACTAAAATCATCGTTTCTATTTTCAAAATTTCCGGTTTCTTCAAATCTATAAAATGAGGCTATATCATTTTCTAGTGAATAAACCGTTGAGTCTGTATTGGAATCGTCATTACAGCTAGTACAATTATCATTATTAAAATCGGAATCAACTCCAGCCTTATCACCAAGAGTGTCTTTAAGTGCGTCACATGAAAAAAGCAGTAGGCATAATATAAGATATTTCATCAATTCTCCGCCAAAGTTAAATCGTATAATTTTTTATACTCACCACCAAGCTCCATAAGCTCAGCATGCTTTCCATCTTCGATTTTCTTTCCGTCTTTCATCACAATTATGCGGTCATAATTTTGAATTGTAGACAAGCGGTGAGCCACGGCAACAACTGTCTTATGACTGGCCACTTCATCCATGGCCTTTTGAACCACTTTTTCAGACTCATTATCTAGCGCGCTCGTAGCTTCATCAAATAAAAATATCGGACAATCACGTAAAAAGGCACGCGCAATAGTCAACCTTTGAGCCTGCCCACCAGAGAGCTTCGTCCCGCGATCTCCAATCATCGTCTGCAGACCATCACTAAGTTTAGAGATGTATTCTGCCGCATAACTCACTTCAAGAGCTCTATCTACTTGCGCCTTTGTATATTCATTTCCAGCCGTTAAATTTTCCAGAACTGTATCATTGAAAAGAAAAATATCTTGAGAGACAAGAGCGAATGCCTCTCTTACAGACTCAATTGAATAGTCTTTAATATTTTTTCCATCAACTAGAATCTCCCCTTCTTCCACATCATAAAGCCTAAGAAGAAGTGAAACTAATGTGGACTTACCTGATCCCGATAGACCAACTAATGCCACTTTTTCACCCTTATTGATAGTTAAGCTAAAGTCGCTAATTACCGCCCCTTTTCCATAGGAGAACGTTACATTTTTAAACTCAATAGAGTTTTGAAAATCTTTTAATTCAAGCTTTCCTTGATCCTCTTCTTCTTCCACTTTTAAAAGGTCGAAGATTCTTTTTGAAGCGGCTCTTGCTTGATTCATTTTAGCATTGGCCTTCGAATACTTTCTCACTGGATCCATAAAAAGTGCCAAGGCACCAACAAATGAGAAAAACTCTCCCACCGTAAGTCCACCGTCTTGGTGACGATAAAATGCAATTACAATAACTGTGGCAAAAGCAAATGAGCCCACAGTCTCAACCATTGGGTGTGAATGCTCCTCAGCTGAATTACTTTTTCGTTTATGCGCAAGATAATTATCCTGAGCTTTTCCAAAACGCTCAACCATATATTTTTGCAGGTTAAAAGCTTTAATAATCTTTTGCCCTACCAGCCCTTCAGCTGCATGATGAGTCATGTCTGCCGTATCTTCTTGTGCCCGAGCGACATAACGACGAATTCTTTTTCCTGTGACATTAAAGATCACAATAAAAAACGGAAGCACTCCTAAAATAATCAGAGTCAATTTCCAATCATGATAAAAGGCAACTCCAAGCAGACCAATCGCTGTAAGTGGTTCTCTTATAACTGAGAGGCCATGCATAAATGACTCTGCAAAAATCTTAGTGTCGTTAATCATTACAGATAAAAGATTTCCCTGCTTTGAGTCCGAGTAATAACTTGCCGGAAGTCTTTGTAATTTTTTATAAATTGCTCTTCGAATATCACAAGCTGCTTGATCCACTACCATTCTTGTTCCAAAAAAATGCCAGTATCGAAATGGATAGTTAACAATTCCAATCGCAATTAAAATTCCGGCTAATTCAAATGCCACAGCCTCTGTCGCATCCGGCTTAAAAATGCCGTCGATTACATCTTTTATGAAATACGCTTGATAGGCCTTAAGTAAGGCCAGCGGTACAGAACATAAGGTCGCGATTATCGCAGTTCTGAGGTAAGGTTTTAAAAATGGATACATTTGACGCAGAATTTGTAACATCCGCTGATTTTAGTTTTTTTCACGGTAATTGACAATGTGACGCGCTGTAAAAGCGTGACGATTTACAAGCTATTTGTTTAAATACTTTCATGATGAAAGCAATCTTCTTTGACCGTGACAACACCCTGATAATTGACTCCCATTACA
>CATLVA010000230.1 GCA_950060715.1 uncultured Oligoflexia bacterium
TTATCAAGTGCCGCTGAAATTTCGTTTTGAAAGATAAGGATGTTAAAGGCGATATGCACATGGACTCCATAGAGGTGGCACATATCTATAATTTCTTTTAGTGACTCCATTTCGTGGTCGTGGGATCTTCCTCTGGCATTAAAGCCTGGCATACCGACATATATGGCATTTGCGCCATTATGGATGGCGGCAAGACACATTTGAATATTTCCCACAGGAAGAAGAAGTTCGCTCATATTTAAAATAGCTCAATATACTCACAAAAGAGATTTCTCAAATCGATTTTTTCTTTTTTTATGCTGGTGTAATAACCTTGAAGACCTTCGAAATGCCAAGTTTCATGATCGTGAGTGAGGTGAATTAGGGTATTAAACTTGATGTTTTTAGCTGAGATAGTAAAGTTTCCCGCCTCATCATCAATAAAGTCGATGATAGTTAGCTTGTCTTTTATATTATTTTTTTTATCCAATACTTCCACATGCTTATCTGAAACAGAAATAGCAATAAGGTCATTTTCACAAACTGCTTGAGTCAGGCCACTGTAGGCCATACTTAGAACAAATACTAAAACTTTCATAAAACCTCTCTTAAATAGGCGCGAGAATAGCTTAGTTGTATTAAGGCGAGTAGTTGGCGTGAATATTTTTTAGGCTCTAGAAACAGAAAAAGCCTCTTATTAAAGAGGCTTTATTCTAAATCTTTTTTTCAAATTGGATTAATTAAGCAGTAGGACCGTACTTTCTTAAAAATCTAGATAAAGATCCAACTTTATCTAAAGTTCTAATTGCTTTCGCAGATAGTCTAAGCTTAACAGTTTTTCCAGTTTCTGGATCGAATACTCTTTTAGTATGAAGGTTCACCTGCTTAAGCGTTTTAGTCTTAATATTTGAGTGAGAAACCTTATTAGCTACTTGTCTTCTTTTTCCAGTTAAATCACAGGTACGTGCCATGGTATCTTCCTTTTTAAATAATTTAGCCACCGAAGCTTACTGTTATTGATTCAATAATGCAAGTCTGAAATATTGCTAACTTCAACTATTTAGGATTTAATATCGCCATAAACCAATAGCTTATCAAGGAAGTTACCAATGAAACCCCTAAAAATCGATCAAAAGTTACATGACGCGCCAAGTAGCAAGCCACTTTATTCAACAAGTGTTAATGCACAGGATGGAACTGAAGTTCTTTGTGGTGATCCCAATATAACCAGGGCCCTTGTGGCATTAATGGATTTAGGTGCTGTAAATGGTGGAGCTGCTTCTCACTGGGGTGGACCTGCAGCAATGGCCGAGTGTATGAGTGCACTTCATGCCTATATGTTTAGAACTAAAAATTGGTACGACAAATACAATTTTATAAATGATATCGGACACGCAGAAAATGGAATTTACGCTTTAAGAGCAAACCTGGGTTTTGGAGATTTAAATTTAAATTCTTTAAAGGGATTTCGCTCAATTGAATCTAAATTAACTGGGCATGGGGAATCTCACCTATATCCAGAAGGAGTTCTTCTAAGTAACGGTCCTTTAAGTTCCGCTCTTCCTCAGGCCCAAGGTCTGGCTCACGGAGATAAGTTGGCCAAACGTGATCGTGTGACGATTGTGTCAATGAGTGATGGCGCTTGTATGGAAGGTGAGGCAAAGGAATCGTTTTCGGCCATTCCGGGGCTAGTTGCTAAGGGAGCCATGAATCCTTTTGTACTAATAATTTCAGACAACGATACCAAGCTTTCTGGAAGAATCACAGATGACTCCTTCTCGATGCAGCCAAGCCTTCAGGCAATGGGAACCATGGGATGGAATGTAGTCAAAATCGAAAACGGTCATGACCTGCAAGCTTGTTATACGGCCATTGAATCAGCGGTAGATCTTGCTAAACAAAACAAACCGGTTTTTGTTTGGGTAAAAACAATCAAAGGTTATGGGGTAAAAAAGACTGCGGAGTCTGCTTCTGGAGGTCACGGTTTTCCTATCAAGGCATATTCAGAAGAGATTCACGAGTTTGTTTCTGAAATTTTAGGAGGAAATATTCCTGAAGGGCTAAAATCCTGGGCAAAGGAATTAACAGTTAAGCCTAACAAATCAGAAAGTAAAGACGATACACCTGCTGAAAAAGCACAGGCCGGTCTGGCCAGAGGAGCAATTAAGGCAAAATCTGAGGGGCTACCAGTCGTTTCTATTTCTTGTGACCTTGCAGGTAGTACAGGTATTGCACCTTTTCATAAGGAGTATCCAGAGAGTAGCTTGGATGTAGGGATTGCTGAGTCTAATATGGTCTCTCATGCAGCGGGTGTATCTAAAGCTGGTTTTATTCCTATTGTAGATACCTTTGCAGCTTTTGGGGTGACTAAAGGAAACCTACCATTGATTATGGCCTCACTTTCAAGTTGCCCAATGATTGCTATTTTTTCTCATACGGGGTTTCAAGATGCTGCTGATGGAGCCTCTCACCAGTCACTAACTTATTTAAGTGCAGTTAGCTCTATTCCAAATACGAAAGCTGTCATTATTAGTACCTCTGAAGAAGCTGAACATTATATGTATCAAGCGATTAAAGACATCGCATCTGCACGTGAAACTGGTAAGCAACCTACTAGTTATATCTTTTTTGTCGGACGAGAGAACTTTCCAAAGACTTTAAATGTTTCAAGCTATGACATCAATCAAGCTCAAGTGCTAAGAAATGGAAAAGATGGGCTAATTGTAAGCTCAGGTCCAACTCTTTTTAAAGCGCTAAGGGCAGCTCAAAAGCTAGAAGAGAATGGTAAATCGGTAGCAGTCATTAATTCAAGTTGTGTGAATGCTCCCGACATTAGCACCATTAGAAAACATATCAATGGGAAGCTTGTCACGGTTGAAGATCACCAAATTATTGGTGGTTTAGGGAGTCAATTGGTGCACGCTCTCAAGCAAGAGAATATTGAATTTAGCTATAAAGGACTTGGAGTGAAAGGGCATTTTGGGCAATCGGCTTATGTGGCGGATGAACTTTATGCAAAAGCTGGTCTAGATGAGGCTTCAATCGTTGAAGCGTTTAATTCACTTTAGGTACTGATCTAAATATTTGAAAAATTCTTTACTTACTTCGGGGTCAAAAAATGGATAATGCGTCCCCGAGGTGAGTAAATGATGTTTGGATTTTGGGATAAGTTTTTCTAAAAAACCTTGGTTATAACTCGTCTCAACTACCGTATCATTTTCACTATAGAACACCCTGAATTTATCATTCGCGCTTACCAAACTCTTTTTTTCTAATCGATTATTCCATTTAATAAGCTTATCAACCCAACTTACTGGGGTGGCATTAATCCAGTAGGGATCATTCGCGTGAATAGAATTTAAAATTTTATTGGGATAAGTTTTCGCTTGAGTCCTAGGTACAGAATCGATAAAAGTTTTTCCTAAATAAAATGCGAACTTTGATAAGGTGTAATGATAATTTCGAACTAATGGGGTTACCAAAAACACTTTTTCATAAGGCATTTTTATATCATCAATAATATTCTCGATGACTCCAACTGCACCAGTAGAATGCACGAGTAAATAATCCGCGCTACTAATCAGGGGAAGTTGGTTGATGAATTCTTGATAATTTTTAAAGTCAGCGATCTGTGCCCTTGGACCTTCTGATTGACCAAGGCCAGGTAGTTCCACACAAAAAATTTCAAAATCTCTCTCTAATAAATATTCGTGAATAGGGAGGAGGTAATGGCAATTTACCAGATAGCCGTGCACGGTAATGATAGTTTTTTTCGGTGGTGTATTTTTATTTTTTAAGTAGTGATAGCTGGCAATACTCAATTGTTTTTTAGCAATCTTGAATTCAGTTTGCTTGAACTCGGGATTAATACCCGAAACCTCATACCAATTCTGAGCTGATACAAGGTTTGAGAAACAGAAAATTAACAGATAAGGAAAATTACGCAAATACATGTGCATTTTTATAGAGGATGAAAATACCCATGACTACTAAAAATACTGCAAAGCCTTTTTTAAGTTTAGATGCTGGAACAAATTTAACTAGATAGCTCCCAATGAGAATACCGACAATGGTAAATCCACTAAATTTTAAGAGAAA
>CATLVA010000231.1 GCA_950060715.1 uncultured Oligoflexia bacterium
TTTATTATTTGCAATCGTAATTACTGTGCACATTAATGAACTCCCTTTCATGTACTATAGTAAAATTCTAAATGTCCTATCACATAACGTCAAAAAATAACGCCCACGCCAAATTTTTGGCACTAGCATATAGTTATCAACAATGATAAATTTAAGGAAAGGACATGGAGAATAAATGATATACGCTGACTATAATGGTTCCGCACCTATCTCAACAACTGTAACGAAATACTTACAAGAGCGTCTTGCTGAAGGCGTTTACTCAAACCCAAATGCAACTCACCAACTTGGAAAGAAGATGCTTTTCAAAATGGAGGATGCCAGAAGATCTCTTGCGAATGTTTTAGGGTGTAGACCTTCAAATATTACCTTCAACTCGGGATCCTCAGAGGGAATTTCCCATATTTTTCATTCGATCCTCCACAAAGATCAAGATAAAAAAGTCATCATAACCTCACAAATTGAACATATGGCAATTGTTCAAGCTTGCGACTATTACTCAAGTAGAAGAGGCTTTACTGTAGAGACCATTAAAACTCTAAATAATGGGCAAGTTGACCTTGAACATTTCAAAGAACTAGTAAATAAACATCAAAACAATATTGCTTTAGCTACAGTTATTGCGGCCAACAACGAAACAGGGATTATTCAGCCCTACAAAGAGATTGGAAAAATCTGTCGCGATAACGGCATCATCTTCTTCTCAGATACAACTCAGTATATTGGAAAAACTCCTTTTAATTTTTCTGAATCCAATATGGACTTTGCCGTTTCAAGTTCACACAAAATTGGCGCTATCATTGGATCGGGAATTATCATCAGCCGTGACCCTAGCCTACTTCGTTCATTCATCTTTGGTGGTGGCCAAGAAGGTGGACATAGAGGTGGAACGCAAAACTACCTTGGTATTGAAACGATGGGCGTTGCCATAGAAGACTTTCATAAAAATGAAAAATGGCTTGAGGAGCTTCGAAAACTCAGAGAAAGATTTGAAGCCAATATGAAAAAGAAGTTTGATCAAGTATTTATCGTGGGCGAAGATGCCCCAAGACTTGCCAGCACCACTATGATTGCAATTCCAGGTCTTTCAGGCCAAGCCGTTCAGGCCGTGCTTGAAACAAAAGACGTTTTTGTAACAACTTCTTCAGCTTGCTCTGATAAGAAAGCTGGGAACAGAATTCTTGAGGCCATGGGTCTACCTTGTGAGATTTCAGGATCAGTTGTTCGGATAAGCCTATGCATGAACTCAAATCAGGCATTATATGACCGAATTGAAGATGCACTTACGGAAGCGTATAATAAGCTCATTAAAGTCTATAAACTTTAAAATTTGAGCTCTATATGAAAACACTATTTTTTCTTTTTGGATTAGCATTGATCCCTTTTCACTCTTGCACGACATCCTACAAGATGTCCGATAATCAAAAGAGTTCTGGTCACTTTCGACTCTATTCCTTTCCAGAGAAAAGAAATATCAAAGAAGAAAAATTCGATGAGAGCCGCTTCAAAAAACTCGTCATCGTAAGTTCAAATGATTTCAAAGGCCATATCTTTCCAGAAATTCACCCTATTCCTAACCGCTTTAATGAACGCAGGTTTATGCGAATCGGTGGAGTGGCCAGCATGCGAGCTTAATTAGATGTGTTTAGAAAAGAGTTTTCAGATCATATGCTATATTTTGATGCTGGCTCCTTTCTTGATTTAGAAAAAAACCATGCTCAGACATTTTTTCTCTATCAGTACCTAGGCGTTGATGTCTCCTCTCTGGGATTGAATGAGTTTATTCTAAATACTCCTCCCAGAAAGCAACCTGTTGAGTACTTGGCAAGCCTTACTAAAAATTTAAATTACGATCTTGTAAACTCCAATCTTTTTGACCTCACTCAAGCCGAACAAATTCAAATTCCTAGTTCCAAGGATACTGTGATCAAAGAAGTAAATGGCCTCAAGGTCGGAGTTATTGGAGTTCTTACAAGAAGCTTATCTAAAAAAATTCCTGATCAAAAAATCAACGGTCTCTATATTCAAAATCCCGTTAAAAATGTCATCAGTAAAGCGACTCAACTTCGCCGTCGAGGAGCGAATATTGTCATTCTACTCGCAAACGAAGGGGTAGATTGCACCTCTCAAATGGCTCACTCTTTAGGCTTATCTGATGACAAGGTGAACTTTGAGCCAATGAACTCTACTCATTGTGATAAATATAAAAGTGATTTTATAAATCTGTTAGAAGGTCTACCGCAAAATACTGTGGACCTTGCAGTCACCAGTGGTGGAAACTCAAAAGTTGCAAACTTCATTCATGGAGTTCCTGTCATTCAAAATAAAGGAGAAGGGAAATATCTTTCTTGGGCAGAACTCTATTTTGATACAAAACACCAAATTGTAGTAAATCAAATGACTAAACTGCACCAACCTGTCATGCTTTGCGAAGAGTTTTTTAAAGAAACCCAAGATTGCTTTATCGAGGGATCAATAGAAAACAGAGAGTTAACAGATGCAATGTTTTTAGGAAAGAAAATCCAAGTCAAAGATCTTCCAAAGTCTATGCCTAGATTAGAATAATTACTTACAAATTAACCGGTCTTCCTCACAAAAAACTCTTAATCCTTCTCGGCAAAAAGCAATTGGACTATCAGGGATGCAATAATTGAGCTTATAACCCGTACTCGCTCTTCCCCTAATGCAAGCGGGCTGATCTTTTTCTCCACAGCTTTTATCGCTGCAAACTTTTGAGTAATCATTAAAACAATTATTTTCAACTATATTGAGAAAGCTTGTTGGACATGCATCACAGTTATTTTTTTGAATCACATCACATTTATCGTCAATTCGATAACAAAAATCGCCATTTTTAAGTTCAAGACTTGAATTTAGTTTTGAGGTAGAAACTATAAAGTTTTTATTGTCTTTAATTTTGAAATTTAACTTCTGAGAATCGACTAAGAGAACTAACTCTCTTTTGTCCAAGTTGAATCCGAAGTTATACACTTCTTCTTTTTTGAAAGTTTCGGTATTTAAAATATATTCCTCACAAGACTGAGAGGTCTGAACCTGATGAAGATAAATTAAACCAGCTTCTTTTACAGAAGGTATACGAAATAAAACGCAATCTTTAATCGGTTTGAAGTTTGCCCCATTCAAATAAACTTCCATGATCTGAATATCGGCACCCTTTGGCTCTGAAATACTTCTACCACGAACTAGCATTTGGTTTGCACGAACTTCTCTGATGTCGGCCCATCTGCGAGAAAGCTCTTCTGAAAATTCATCAGCTTGAACAGAAACAACCATGAAAAGTGAGATCAATAGTACATACATCTAAATGCCACTCCTCTTATATCTAGATCCGATTCCAATCGACCTAAATATTGCTCCGTTAGGTCATAATCAAAATCTCTCGTCCAACTAGCTCGTAAACCAATTTGATGCCAAGGATTTTTTGAATCTAAGTACTTACTTGAAATTTTTAAATTTGCTGCAGGCTTCATCGGATTGTCAAAAACTTCCACCTCACTACCTAAGGTATGAAATACACCACTCCAACTTACACCAACTCTTGCATAAGCTGAATCTAGCTCACAGTCTTTGTGAACAAAGCTATTACAATCATCCTGTAAACGCTTGGCCTTGGACCAAGGATAGAATGATTTTTTCAAAAGCCCAATATTCCCCAATTGAGGAAAAAAACTAGCAGCATCAAAGACATGACTTTGTAGTAAATGCCCTCCTCTATCGATGCAGAATCTTTTTCTCTCTTTCAAGGTCAGCGTAAGTGCAGGTTTGATTGACTCTTTATAAGTTAATTTGAGGTCAGGATTTTTCCAACGAGCCACTTCGTATGTGGAGACATAAAACCGATCGATTTTTATATCCTGCCCCTCATTACTCCATACCTCTTGGTTATAATCCCTAGGCCCTGCTGAGTAGATATTTTCTTTAAGCTCAATTCGATGACAATTATTTTTTAAACGCAAAAATGTATCTTTAAAATTTAAATCAAGATCGCCATTTGCATGTAATACATGAGCAAATTTCTTTTTTTCAAAACTTAACTGACATAAAAG
>CATLVA010000232.1 GCA_950060715.1 uncultured Oligoflexia bacterium
AGTTCACATCGACGGGGAGGTTTGGCACCTCGATGTCGGCTCATCGCATCCTGGGGCTGGAGCAGGTCCCAAGGGTTTGACTGTTCGTCAATTAAAGCGGTACGCGAGCTGGGTTCAGAACGTCGTGAGACAGTTCGGTCTCTATCCTCCGTGGGCGTAAGATATTTGAGAAGAGCTGACCTTAGTACGAGAGGACCGGGTTGGACGAACCTATGGTGTACCGGTTGTCACGCCAGTGGCATCGCCGGGTAGCTAAGTTCGGAAAGGATAACCACTGAAAGCATCTAAGTGGGAAGCCCCCTTCAAGATAAGATATCTATTAAGAGTGGTTGAAGACTACGACCTTGATAGGCTGGATGTGTAAGCATGGTAACGTGTTAAGCTGACCAGTACTAAATACTCGTTTTGCTTTACTTACTTAAAGTTTTTAATTGGATTTATTACTATTCTAAAAAATCTATCTGGTCTTGTTTTGTGATTGTCAAAAGAAGTGATTGCGGCTATAAAAGCCTACCCAAATTGAAATTCGGTTTGGGTGTGTCGATAGCGCAGGGGAAACACCTAGTTACATCTCGAACCTAGAAGTTAAGTCCTGTTGCGGCGAAGGTAGTGCTCGGGGGACTGAGTGTGAGAATAGCAAGATGCACCCATTATATATTTAAAAGCTCTGAGTAATCAGAGCTTTTTTTTTGCCTAAAAATCAAGCTGGTCATGGGACTTATTAATTCTTAAAATACTTTAATGATAATTTACGCAAACCTACTTAAAAGACTTCTTTTTGCTTTCATGTTTCTACCAATATTACGCTTAGTTTTTATTATATATAATAGAGCGTATCTAAGTAATTGTGGATTTGGTGAATTAGCTAAAGCTTATTTTTATGGTCTTCGATTTGATATTGCGACGGTCAGTATTGTAAATGCTATTTTTATTATTTTTTCAATTATTCCCTTTAGGACGAACCTATATAATTTATGGTTAAAAATCATATTCTTCGTCTTTAATGGTGTTTTTTTAACTTTTAATATAGTCGACTTAGAGTTTTTTACTTTTTTAGGTAAAAAAATGACATTCGATATTTTCTCAATGGGTGGAGATATCGGTGATCAATCTTTTCAATTAATTTTAAATTATTGGTTTTTAAGTATTCCTACCTTTTTAATGTTGGTTGCTCTTTGGAAATTTTATCCTCAAGCTGAAAATGAAAAATCTTATTTTTCGTGGAAGAGTATTCCTATGGGCTTCGGAATACTGTGTATAACCGCCATAGCAATAAGAGGTGGTTTACAGCTAAGATCTATTAGTTCTAAACAGGCTTTTATATTTGATAAACATGAATTAGGAAATGTCGCTTTAAATGCAGCTTATACTATGGCCAGGTCTATTGGGGCAAAGGGGTTGTCTGGGGTAAATTTTTTCAAAACAGATAGACTTGCTGTCGAAAAAATTAGAGAGAGTCGAAATTTTGATTATTCGAATCTTTCTTATCCTAAAACAAATGTCGTTATCCTTGTTATAGAGAGTCTCTCTCAAGAATACCTGGAAGAGGGCTATGTACCTCTATTGAAAAAAAAGTTTGAGGAGGGACTGTATTTCTCTGAAGGTTTCGCTAATGGAAGGAGATCGATTGAGGTGCTTCCATCCATTTTATTAGGACTGCCTTCACTTATCGGTAAACCTATATATCAGTCTCAGTTTCAAACGAATCGCTTTGTTGGTCTCCCACAAGTATTGAAGGATAATGGCTATAGTACTTCATTTTTTCATGGTGGAAAAACTGGAACCATGGATTTTGATGCTTTCACCCTTTCTGTGGGGATTGATAAGTATTTTGGGAAGGAGGATTACCCAACTTCAGAGCATTATGACGGTAATTGGGGAATTTTTGATCATTATTTTTATCAATTTTTTGCAGACTATTTGGATAAAGAGAAAGAGCCATTTTTTAGTGCATTTTTCTCGCTAAGTTCCCATCAACCTTATGCCATACCGACAGAGTTTGCGGGGAAATTTCCTAAAGGCGAGCTAGAGATTCATGAGAGTATTGGATATGCTGATTTCTCAGTGGTGAATTTTTTAGAGAGTGTAAAGGATAAGGCGTGGTACAAGAATACTTTGTTTGTCTTAACAGCAGATCATACCCAAAAACTACATTCTAAAAAGTTCAATAATAAATTAGGACGTTATAGAGTCCCTATTTGGTTTTTTCATCCCACAATTGATTTATCCGGATTTAAATCTCGCAACATCGCTCAGCATGCAGATATTTATCCCTCTGTCTTAGATTTTCTAGGATTGGAGAAACGATCTCTGCTATTTGGCTCCTCAGTGTTTGGTAAAGATTCTGGTGCAGTCATTAATAATGCATCAGGAAATTATTTTTATTACAAAAATGGAGTTTTGGTTTCCGAAGGGAATGAGAAGTTTAAGCTGGAGCAAGGTGATGAAAATAGCTTTCCTGGATTAGTGGATGAACTGAAAGCTTATATTCAATATACTCAGAATGGCCTACTTAAAAATAAGTTGTATCCTGAAAAATAGTGCGCCGCACTTTAACCTACATTCCTTGTCAGTCTTTCCTGCACACGCTAGGATAGGGGCCGTAAAACCTTGTTATATAAGAGGAAATTATGGAATTGACTGGAACACAGTTGGATACAACATCAAATGAATTTTTAGAAAATTGCGAGTTTCATTTATCACTAAAACGTGATCTAGAGGCGAGACTTGAAGCTGTTTCGTGCGGAGGAAGTGCAAAAGCTGTAGAGAAGCATAAGGCTCGTGGAAAGTTCTTAGCTCGCGAGCGAATTAATAAAATTATGGATGAGGGGTCTGAGTTTATAGAGCTATCGGCTTTGGCTGCTGATCAAGTCTATGAAGAGGACGTTCCATCTGCCGGTATTGTGACGGGGATTGGAAGTGTTTGTGGCGTTCAATGTATGTTCGTTGCTAACGATGCAACTGTTAAGGGAGGAACTTATTTTCCATTAACTGTTAAAAAACATTTAAGAGCGCAGGAGATAGCTCTTCAAAATAAATTGCCATGCATTTACTTGGTTGATTCAGGAGGAGCCTTTCTTCCAAAACAAGATGAAGTTTTTCCAGATAAAGAACATTTTGGCAGAATTTTTTATAATCAAGCACAGATGAGTGCGAGAGGTATACCTCAAATAGCAGTTGTTCTGGGTTCATGTACGGCCGGTGGAGCTTACGTTCCAGCGATGAGTGATGAAACAATTATTGTAAAAGAAAACGGAACAATATTTCTTGGTGGACCACCTCTTGTAAAGGCTGCAACCGGGGAAGAAGTCTCTGCTCAGGATCTTGGAGGAGCGGAAGTTCATACACAGATTTCAGGTGTTGCTGATCATTATGCTGAGGATGAGGAAGATGCACTCGCAATAACTAGAAATATCGTTGAAAATCTTAATTACCGCGTGAATGACAAAGAAAAAAATAAGCTAGCTTCAGAGCAGCCATATTTTAATCCTGAAGAAATTTATGGAATCATTCCAAAAGATACGAGAAAAACTTTTGATGTAAGAGAAATTATTGCAAGGCTTGTAGATGGATCTAAGTTTCAAGAGTTTAAAAAATCTTATGGTGAAACACTTGTGTGTGGGTTTGCAAAAATTCATGGTTATCAAGTGGGAATTCTTGCAAATAATGGGATTCTTTTCTCTGAGAGTGCTCAAAAGGGAGCTCATTTCATCGAACTATGCAGTAAAAGAAAAATCCCCTTAGTATTTCTGCAAAATATTACTGGTTTTATGGTTGGTAAAAAATATGAACAAGAAGGTATTGCCAAGCATGGTGCTAAACTTGTTACCGCAGTAAGTACGACCAATGTTCCAAAGTTTACAGTTATAATTGGTGGATCATTTGGAGCTGGAAATTATGGTATGTGTGGACGAGCATTTAACCCAAAATTTCTTTGGATGTGGCCTAACTCAAAAATCTCTGTCATGGGAGGAGAGCAGGCAGCGAATGTCTTAACAACCGTAAGGCAAGACGCATTGGCGTATCAGAAAAAGCAACCTATGAGTACTGAGGAG
>CATLVA010000233.1 GCA_950060715.1 uncultured Oligoflexia bacterium
AATTAGGCCTTTGATCTGGTACAATAACCACTTGGAAATTAAATGCAGAAACCGACAATAATACCACACCATATTATCGAGTCAGGGCACGCTTTTTTTGAGCACGCCCAAATGATGAAAGCTCAAAGAATCATTGAATTTGGAAGAATTAATATCTCCTTTAGTAAAGAGAGAGAAAATCGTTTTATTGTCAGTGGTATTGTAAGTGAGTCTGAACCATTTCAAGTTAAGATTCAAGGCCAGGACAAAAATTTAAGCTCAAATTGTAATTGTAATAATTGGGATGAAGAGCACCATTGTCCTCATGCTGCTGCTCTTTTTATTCATTATTCACTCTCCCAGAATTATGTGAATGAAAAACAGTCTGACCAATTAAAATCACAAGTCATGTTTCACGGACATGGCGTACATGTTGAAAATTATGGAAATATTGTAAAAGGTGCGAGCAAACTTATGGGTGCTAATATGAATAGCACTTACTCCTCTTTGCAATATCTTTTAGTGAACAGAAAGATTGTTAATTACCCTCTTCCTGAGGAATTTTCGGGTAAACTTCATATCGATTTACTTCCATGTGAAGATCACGAACGATTTGAAATGTTTAACCCAGATTTTGAAAGTTTTTTTCCTACTTTTTGGTACGAAAAAGATGGCCAAGAATTTCACAAAGTGTCGCTTTTTGAAAATCATTACCTTTTTAATTGGGAAGAAGGAAAACTTCTAAAACTTCCAAGTGAAGTTTCAGACATAGTTAAGAAAACAATTATTTCAGGTGAAATGAATAGCATACATGATCACCTAAAAAACTATACTCAGCTCTTAAATAATGACGAAGTAGTCTTACATATTAATGGAGATAAGTTTCAGGATATTCATATAGAGCCTGTTAAGATGAGATTTCTTATTTCAGCTTCAAAAAGAAAAGGCTACCTTGATTTTAAAGGTGAGCTTTTTGATGAGAAAGATAGAGTTATTCTTCCACCTACTGTTTTTAAAACGATGCTTTCAGATCATGGATTTCTCAATTCATTTAGAACAAAACAAGATTCATATGATTTTATAAAAGTTCTAATTGAGTCGATAGAGTATAATAGTGCTGAATACAAAAAGTTTTCCTACTCTTCATCTGACAGAGGAAAGCTCGTTGAGTGGATTGAGTATTTTTTAGATCAACCAGAAATTATTTTTTATGATCCATTTTTAAAGCAACTCTATATACTTAACAGCGAGATGTTTAAAGATATCTACAAGGGTGTTTTTGAATTTTTTGGCCTAACAGCTGCTCGATTTTCTTTTTATCAAAAAGCGGATCGTAATTTTTACTTTCAATTACCAAAGAATCACCTTCTAAATGGTGTTTCTGGCTTCTACCGAAGCACAAGAAAGTACGAGATCCCATTATTCTACAACAATAATGAAGTTAAAACTTGGAACTCAAATATTCGTTTTGAGCGAGAAAAATCTAATATGGACTGGTTTGACCTCAAGCTTGTTATTTCAGATCAAGACTACGACATTATTAAAAACGCAGATATTTCGGAAGATTTAATTATCTCAAACGATCAATTAATCCTTATGGACAGTAAAGAGAAAGAGCTTCTCAAGTTCATGAAAAAATACACGAAACACGAGTTGCAAGGTAAAGAGATGGACACTAATAATGTTCAAAAATTCTCTCTTAATTTCAAACGTGCTCGTATCTTTGAACTATTTGAGCTAAAAAAACACGGAATTGAAGGAGCTCTAACAGAGGAAGAAGAAGTACTTTGTACTAACCTTCTCAACCTAACAGAGATGCCATCCTTCCCTATTTCAGACAAGTTCAAAGCAATTGCAAGGGAATACCAAACGACCGGTTATAATTGGCTTCGTTTTCTTTTCGAAAATAAATTTGGTGCATGTCTTGCTGATGATATGGGTCTTGGTAAGACCTTACAAACGATTATGTTTATCGAAAGTATTATTGATCAGGTTGATAAAATCCTTATTATCTGTCCTGTTTCAATCCTTCTTAACTGGAAAAATGAAATCGATAAATTTTCTCAGCTAGACGTTGAAATGTATTATGGTGACGGTAGAAAGCTTGATGGCACTAAAAAAATCATTATTACTAGTTACGGGATAATGAAAAAAGAGTCTTATACAACTTTCAAAGATCATCGTTTTGATATTCTGATTATGGATGAAGTTCAGCATTTGAAAAATATCCGCTCTCAAGGAGCAATTGCTGCAAGAAACCTCAATGCAGATTTTCGTGTCTGCCTAACGGGTACTCCGGTAGAGAATGATCTTAGTGAATTTTATAATATTATGGACCTCTCAATCCCAGGTATCTGGGGTGATTTGAGTTTGTTTAGGTCTAGTTCATCTAAAAAGTCTCGTCTATTGGCCCGTCAAACAGTTAGGCCATTTATTTTAAGAAGAACGAAAGAACAAGTTTTAACGGAGCTTCCAGAAAAAATTGAAAACCATATTTATCTGAGCTTCAGTGAAAAAGAGAGACAACATTACCTCTCTACTCTAGTGAATATTAAAAATAAAATGCAGCAGATTCAGCAAGGAAGAAAATATAGTGAAATCCTAAAAAGTCTTCTACAGCTGAGGCAATTATGCCTATGGCAGAACCAACAAAGTCTTCGTTCTACTAAGATTGATTTTCTCATAGAGAACCTTGAGCAACTAATTGAAGAAGGTCATAAAGTATTGGTCTTCTCTCAATTCACAACCTATCTGGACCTTATCCAAAATAAGGTACGAGAAAATAGCTGGAAGTACGCTCGAATTGATGGTTCCCAAACGATGAAAAAGCGTCAGGCTGAAGTCGAGAAATTTCAGGATGGCGATGCACAGGTATTTCTTATCTCCCTAAAAGCTGGGGGGGTTGGTCTTAACTTAACAGCTGCTAGTTATATTTTCTTAATGGATCCGTGGTGGAATCCGGCGGTAGAAAGTCAGGCCATTGATAGGGCCTATCGTATTGGTCAAGAGAATCGCCTTACTGTTTACAGGCCAATAATTAAGGACTCAGTAGAAGAAAAAGTACTGGTACTCCAGAATACAAAAAGAGAGTTATTCCGAGACCTTATGGCCGATGAGGATGAGAATTTCTACTCAGGTAAGCTCACCATGGATGACTTTCAAAACCTATTATCCTAAAAAATTTTCAACCTCCCTCGCACTAAATTAAGCTCGAGGTATAATGTTTTGGATGGTGAAGCTCTACTCAACCCTACTTTTATTTGCCTATTTTTTTGTGAAAGTTTTTCTTGTCGGTACCTACTATTATCTAGGCTCATAAGTACCTGATTTTTCGTACACAACAAAACCCGAGTAAAATATTAAGATATTAGTAAAAATTGCCGAAAAGTTAGTAGGTTATGAGCTATAAATTAGTCTTAATATTCATTTTGGGTTTATCTCTATTAGGTTGCTCTCAAGAGTCCACTGAAGACAACGGCCTTTTTTCAGTACCAAGTTCAAATCTCCAGCAAAACTCAGGTAATAATAGCTCTAACACTGAGCAAGAAACCTCCGTAGTTCCATCCCCTACGATAAATTATATTTCTGTTTACAGTGATAGAGTGAACATACCTGTTGGTGAAACCGCGACTCTATATGCTCTAGCCTATTACTCTGATGGAAGTGCTCAAAATATTTCTTCAACGGGAAATTGGAGTTCTAGTGATGTATCAGTTCTTACGACCTCCGGTTCTACAGCGACTGCAGTATCAACCGGCACAGCAATTGTTACCATCGAAAAGGATGGTGTCACCGCGAGTACAACGTTACTACCATTTAATGCGACAGCAGACTCCTTAGAACTTAATGAGTCTTCCGTTTCAATTTCTTCAGATGGAAGTTTTCAAGCGAAAGCGACTTTGTTTTTTGATAATGGTTACTCGCAAATAGTGACTAGTGAAGCAGTTTGGTCCACCAGTGATTCAGCGGTTGCCTCAGTAGATAACGATGGCCTTGTCACTGCTATTGCTAGCGGATCAGCTACTATACAAGCAGACTATTCAGGGTTTAGTGCCACTGTGAATATTACTGTCTCT
>CATLVA010000234.1 GCA_950060715.1 uncultured Oligoflexia bacterium
GTTTATGGTAAAGCTTGCGCACCCTTTTAAATCGGAGAGCCAGATTAAAGATAATAAAACGGGCAATAGATTTTCTAAAGACTTAGTATATTCTACTGCCGTTTTTGATTTTAAAGTCGGCTTTCTTTTTTAAATTATCTTTTTACGCAATTACGGCCCTGAGAATTAATTTGTATCGTTTGGTTTAGGCTATTTTGACCAAATTGAATCGTGTTGTGAAATTCTGTTTCACTGACAGCGAGGATTTGCGTATCTAATCTAGCAGTGCCTTGATTTCTTGTTTCAACATTTAGCTCAATAACGCCATTAACTTTTTGAATTTCAATATCTTGTTTTAAATGACTGTCATTCAACCTTAGTGTTTTTCGCATTTTCTTTTTAGACTTAAAATCTTCTGGAGACACTTTTAGGTCTATACAAGTTGGGATATTAAGTTCACGCTGAAGATTTCCTGCTTCGATTTCAATATTTATATTTCTGATAACAGGTAGAGTACCATCTCCGCCCCCTATATCTGCTAAAGTTGTTTGAGAGAGGGTAATGACTAAAAGTAATATAAGTTTTTTCATAATAACCTCTTTAAGCACTGAGCTTATAGCCTCCGTTTGCTGCAACTACAAGTAGAGAAATGTCTGAAGAGACTTCTAGTTGCTTTTTTAATCTTGCCACTAAATCATAAATTCTTGGATCATGAGTCTTAGGAAGGTATTTTTGTTCCGGCCATAAGGCGGTAGATATTGCTTCCTTTGAAACATAGTCTTTTTGATCGAATAAGAGTTTTGTTAGCTTAAAAAGTTGCGGCCAACGAGCAAGATTTACCGTGTATTGGTCTTCGCATCCGATAGTTAGAGACATGCTTTCGCTTTCTATCGAAACCGCTTGAGTGGATTTAAAATTAATATTATTAAATTCATTATTAACTAATGTTGCTAAGAAACGCCAGTCGAGTGTTTTTAAATTAAGATCAAGGATTTTTAACATCCCTTTGGCCATATCAACTTCTTGGTTCTTTATTAGTAGTTTTGATAGATAGTATTGGGAGCGAAGTGAAAAATAACTCCAGCGTTTTCTAAGAGCTTCTGTGTATACGTATTCATATTTTTCTTGAGCTAGCTTTAGATTAGAATTCGTACCTGCAAGAATATTAGCCTCTAAAAGAATTAAGCTTAGTTTGTACTCAAAAGGAACATTATCGCTGTAATTTGCAAGTTCAGAAATAAGTGCTTGAGCTTTTGCCCATTCTTTTTGCGAGTAGTAGACGTTTCCAATTGATAAGAGTGATAAGAAACTCTTGTCTGGAGAAAGATTAAAATCTTGCATCTTTTCGAAGGATGCTAAGGCTTGATCGAATTTTCCTTGAAAGTATTGAAGTGAGCCAAGTGCATAAAGAGAATCTTCGTTTTCTTTGAAATGAAAGAGGTTTTGTCCAATCTCTAATGTTTTCATGGCATCCTCTCTTTTATTCAATTCAAATTCAATTTTTGCTTTTAAATTAATGAGTTGATGGAGGACGGAAAGTTGTGATTCTTGGCCTAGGGCACTCTCTATCTTCGTTAAAGCATCTTTAAACTGACAATCGTAGAAGAGTTCTTTGATTTCTTTAACGGTGAATGTCTGAGTATTTTGTTGTTCAACCTTCACATCCTCAATTTATATATTTTCTTTTCTTTTTGCACTTTTTTTTTTCTAACAATTAATACTGGTTTTTTACATTTGAGCCGAAATTTTTAAGTTCACTTTGGCCCCAGTTACCGTAATATTCTGGAGTTAGGGATCACATTTCGTCGTGTAGTTCCTCGATTTGTCGTTTGGCGAGTTGTGCTTCTTCGAGGGCGACGTGTATTATTTACACGTGGTCTGCGAGTTGGGCGAGCTGGTTGCTTGTAGCAATCTTCAAATTCTACATGAAACTGAATTCCGCTATCAAGACTATCTATTGAGGCGTAGATATCTTCGTGATTCATATTAATGAAAAGCTTCGTATCAACATTTAAAGTTACATCTTCACCACAAGCTTCGTCAGCGACTGTATCATTTACATACTGCTCAAAGTAGAGGTCATCATCGAAACTTCCATTGATTACTTCTTGAGTTCTGTAGCTTCGTCCTACTATTCCTAAGCTAGGAACCTGTAGGTAATGCCCAGACATGAATCTCAAAGATGAGTTATGAGGTAAGTAAGCATAGCCTCGGTAGTCAATTTTACTGATAGCAATTCTCTTATTCTGAGGGACCGCAATCTCGACTTTCATATTACATGATTTTCTGATTACCGGACTGCGGCCTTCAGATGAAGAGTCGATAACAAAATTTTCAAACAACAACGAGAGTGTCTTTTGATCAGGACTCAGGATGGCCATCGAATCATCTTCAGAACATCCATTACCGATTACCGATACGTCCTTGATAAAAGCCTCATTTGCGCTTGCAGACGCGATTAGGAAAAGAGTTGCTAAAAATGTTGTTAAAGTCTTCATATCTGCCTCATATTGGGTTTAGTTTAAAAAAGGGGGGGGAGTCTCACCCCCATATTTAAGATCGTTAGAACCAGTCGTCTCCCCAAAGATCGTCTTCTTGTTCTTCAACCACTTGGTTACATCTTTTGTATTGTAGTTTGTAGATGATTCCAGAGCTCATATCAATACTATCAACTGTACTCATGGCATCATCATGGCGGTCCATATTTCTTAATCGCATCGCTGTGGCAATTCTTAGGTTTACGTCCTCACCACATTTAGACCAAGTTTGTGCCACTACTGCTAGCTTATTAGAGAGAGTGTATTCTTGATCCATCGACCCATTAAATTGCTTCATGTAGCGTGGTCCTCTAATTCCAGCAAAGAAGTATTCGGCAGTAAATACTGCTTGAGCTCTTCTTGGAAGGTAGTTGTATCCTCGGTAGTCAACAGCAAGTAGCGAGACTGAGAAGCCATTTGGTACATGTACTGGGATTGCCAATTGACAGTTCTTTCTGTCCATTTTCTTTCCGACACCTGGTCCTGCTTCCACGAGGTAGTCATCAAAAAGAATACTTAGACTCTTCTTATCTGGACTCAGGGTTGCGGACACTGTTCCTATCGGGCAACCAGATCCAGCATGTCCTGGTTCGCCAAGAGATACGTCATTTAGATCTCCTGCTTGTACGTTTGCTACTGCCATTGAACTCAATAAAACCATAGTTGAAAGTATTTTCATCTTTTTCCTCCTCGTAAGACCGTCATCTGTCTTGTTTGATTGCAATTCACTAATTAAAAAATCGTGCCAAGTTTTTTTTAGGGGAGGCATTAATTTCTGGGGACATCTTAGGGAACTAAGACCGTGTGAGTTCTTGATCTAAGGTTCATCTTAGGCAACTAAGTTCAGATTGATACTGATTATGAGCCTATAGGAAAATCGGATTAGAAATTCGCCATATTTTGGCTTAAGCTACCTTAATATGGAGGAATTATGATCTCACAAACAGCATTGATTGGAACCTTGATCGCTGGGTTTGCTACAGGAGCTGGAGCCTTACCAATTTTCTTTAAAAAGAATTTTTCACAGAAATCTTTGGAACTTGGATTATCATACAGTGCTGGGATAATGCTTATTGCTTCCTTCACTTCTCTTCTATTACCAGCTTTTGAAGAGTCTAAACAGATTTTCACTAATGGCCTTGCTTTTCCCATAACCTCACTTTCCTTTATTGTGGGTTATTTATTTATAACTGGTGTTCACCATGTTATGCCCCATGGGCATGTCTTAAAAAAAGAGAAGGCCAGGGAGGGGTTAAAACTCTCTAAAATGGCCTTAGTGGTGCTAGCGATCTGTTTGCATAATTTCCCTGAAGGCCTGGCAGTCGGAGTTGGTTTTGGAGCTGGTAATGATACTGAAGGGATGAGTTTAGCACTAGCGATCGCAATCCAGAACTTACCGGAAGGTCTGGTCGTGGCGATTGGGATCCTAAATGAGGGCGCTTCTAAGTTGAAAGCGTTTGGATGGGCACTTTTATCTGGTCTTGTTGAGCCTTTAGCTGCACTACTAGGTTTTTTCAGTGTGGGATTGAGTACCT
>CATLVA010000235.1 GCA_950060715.1 uncultured Oligoflexia bacterium
TGTCGGGTGATTTTGCTGAATGAAGTTAGTTGCATGCTATGGAAGGTCGGAATTTTAAAGTAGCGGCATGCAAGACTCAAGAGCCGTTAAGAAAGGCTGCCAGTGGCAGGCTTTTAGGCGAATGTCGGGTGATTTTGCTGAATGAAGTTAGTTGCATGCTATGGAAGGTCGGAATTTTAAAGTAGCGGCATGCAAGACTTGGCCACTTGCCGTTCGCTCCTGCTCACTAACGTGGCCTTCCCTCGCAAGCTGTTCGCTCGCATCCGGCTCGCTTCGATAGCCTTGGTCGGCTATCCGCTTGCTCCCCTTCAAGTCTTACTTCCAGTCTACACAATTAAAAAAGCCCCTTAAATAATCGCTTACGCTCATATCTAAGAGGCTTTTTAATGGTGGAGCATGCAAGACTTGAACTTGCGACCACCCGGTTATGAGCCGGGGGCTCTAACCAACTGAGCTAATGCTCCTTCAGTCGAGAGGTTATATTACAGAACTCGAAACAGTTTGAAAATAGGTGAAATATCTTTGTGTGGCGCAAAAATCTTAGACAGCTGGAGCGACTGGATGTAATATGCGCCCATGAGATTCTATAAGTATTCAGGCAGTGGTAACGACTTCGTTTTTATTGATCATAGAGATGGTTCAGCTCGAATTACACCTACTTTAGTTCAAAAATGGTGCTCAAGGCGAGAAGGGATTGGTGCTGATGGGGTAGTCCTCATAAGTAGCTCTCAAAAAGCGGACCTGAGCCTTCGAATATTCAACTCAGACGGATCGGAAGCCGAAATGTGCGGTAATGCCACCCGTTGTGCAGTCCACTTCGCGCACGAAGTACTAAAACTCAAAGAAGAACCTAAATACACTATTGAAACTATGAATGGGCTTTATGAGGGAGAGGCAGTGGATGACACCCTCGTTCGTATTAAAATGACTGAGCTCTATGATGAAGGCTCAATCAATATCGATGATCTCTCTGGTAAAAATGCCCTTTACCTAAACACCGGTGTGCCACACGCCGTTATCCAAGTAAGCTCTGTTGAAGACGTCAATGTATGTGCTGTCGGATCAGCGATAAGAAATGACGTGCGCTTTCCTAAGGGAACGAATGTTGATTTTTTTGAGGTCGTTGATTTACAACAAAAGACCATTAAACTTCGAGTTTACGAGCGGGGAGTAGAAGATGAAACTCTCTGCTGCGGAACGGGAGTTATGGCCACAGCTGTTGCATGTTCAAGATTTTTTAATTGGAAAGGCGAGATTACTGTCTTTGCTAAAGGGGGAACCCTGCAGGCAATCGTTGAAGATAAAGACCTGTACTTTCAAGGTCGCGTGAAGCTTGTCTTTATTGGTGAGGTCGATGAGTAATCGTCTCGACCAAGAAATGATAGAGCGAAAGCTTGTATCAACTCGCTCGCAAGCACGTATGCTCATCAAACAAGGTGATGTGAGCTGCGATGGTGTGGTGACGCTAAAGCCAGGTCAGAAGGTTGGCCCTGAGACTCAGATCGAAATTAAAGCAGATCAGCTTTATGTCAGTCGAGGTGCCTATAAATTAAAAGCAGCGATTGAAAATTTTAAAATAGATTTTAAAGGCCTAAAGGTCGCTGACTGTGGAGCGAGTACGGGAGGATTTACCCAAGTGCTACTAGAAAACGGAGCCGAAAAAGTTTTTGCTCTTGATGTAGGACATGATCAGCTGGCTGAGCCTTTAAAAAAGCATGAAAAAGTAGAGAATATTGAAGGTGTTAATCTTAAACATAGCTATGAGCTTTCAGAGAAAGTAGATGCCTGTGTTGCTGACCTTTCATTTATATCGCTTACTTTAGTCATTGATACCATGAAGTCTTTTTTAAAAGATAATGGTTTTATGGTGGTGCTCTTAAAACCACAATTCGAAGCTGGTAAAGCTCGTATTGGTAAAAATGGTTTGGTTGATCCCAAACATCATCAACAAATAAAAGATGAAGTTTTAAAGGCCCTCTCTGAGAAAGGGCTTAAAGTTATTAATACTTGTGATTCACCAATTCAAGGTAAAAAAGGTAATACTGAATACCTTGTTCACCTGTCACTATAGCTTTACTCGACACTTACTTGTGCTTTTGGTTCAGAGATAAATTCGTCAGAAATTTTATGCTCTTGTGATCTTTGCACAACTTCCGCTTTTAGATTGAGATCAATTTTTCCTAACAATTCTGCTTTTTTGAGAACTTCTTTTACACAGCTTTTAAGTCTCTCTTTGTCTTTTTGGCTTAAGGTGTAGGAATTGGTTGAAATATCATCTTCATTTTTTATTGGTGCTTGAGCTAGAAGAGACTGATGAAAAGTAATAGGCATCACTAGTTTAACTCCATCGCTTACAGAATCAAAAAGCTCTACAAAGTGAACAGTACATTTTGCATTATAGAAGGGTCCTCTCATTTTTTTATCCAGATCATTTTTAAGATCGTTTATTTCAAATTCACCATCTCCTTTAACATCAAATAAGCCTGGAACATCAACAAAAGTAAATGCATCAATCCTGTAGGGACGTTGCATTTTGGACCGGGTTGAAGATGGTTCTATATAATAGATATAGGTGTCATCATCAAATTCCATCCATTTACTAATTTCATTCGCATTCGTTGAAATCGTGACTGGTACGTCATCTAAAAACACGGATTTCACTTTGCTTTTACTGGGATCAAAACTTTTGATCTCGGAAGCAAATCCCACTGAACTTATAAGTAAGCTTAAAACAATACAACTTTTAATATTCATAACGACCTCTCTCTTTTGGGTAGATAGAAGCAAGAATAGGGCCAAATATTTAAGCTTCTAACTATTCAGAATAAGAGAGAGAGAGTTTAGGGAAGTGTTTAATTATTAGACGCTATAAAATTGTTATCCACTATTTGATTAAGAATCTATAAAGCAACCTCATAACGAAGACGAAGGGAGTTAATCGAATTAACTTCTTTTATATCATAGGTTTTGGCCCTAAGCTCATCTGTCATATATTGAAAGGTAAAGTCCATAAAGAAACCACCATCCATTTTATAGCTGAAGGTATTAGACATATCGAACATATTGTCTCCCCAGTCTGTGGAGCCATAAGGGTTTTCTGAAAAAGGCGCATAGTAGAGGTTAAATTTTGTCGAAAGATTTTCAGTCACATCACTGTGAAGTCTCATGATAAAAGTATGGCGATATCCCTGGCGTTCAAATAGAGAATCCGTATAGGGGTTGGATAGGTCGTTGTACTCCATTATATCTACAGTCGGTGCGTAGCTTATATCAAAGAAATTATCTTTTGGATCTTCTTCCCAGAAATGATATCGAAAACCAATTGGAGCCAATCTTAGCCATTTATGAGGATAGTAAATTCTTCCAAACTTCTCGCGGTCATATCTAGCACTTGAAACCAAACTGATGTTTTCAGTGATTCGATTAATTTGAAAATCTAGTTGATAGCCGGTAGATTTGGTTTCGTATTTATTGGATTCATTGAGTGGGTCTACGATTTTTCTTTGACGCTCAATCGCCTGCAAACTGTAGCGATATTTTTGTCCGAAATTATAGATTCTAGCACCGTAGTGGCTCTGCTTTTGATCATACAAACTCTCAAGAGTGTAGGGCGAGAAGAAGACTTCAAAATATGTGTTAGATAAATCGCGCTTGAGCTCTTCATCATCAAAATTTTCACTGATGAATTCATCAAACTTCGTTTGCTTTTTTTGCTCAAAAATTTCTGATCTTCTTACTTCTGTAGGAAGGTCGTATTTTACAATTCGATTATCTTGTAGCTTTACTTGCTTCAACATTTTTTCATCAGTGTAGGTATTAAAATATGGACTGAAATCTACTCTTTTTAATTTCGCTATATCCCTTGGTATTTTACTTTGGTTGATAGAGCGAAGCTGATAGATTGCATCCTTACTAACAAGTTCGGGTCTAGAAACGCGATAGACTCTGTAGTGACTGACTAGCAATGAGGTTTTAATACAGATCCCTCTTGCGATAAAGCCGTTGTCGTTAGTGAGTTTTATATGATCATTTCTATGAATTCCGTCT
>CATLVA010000236.1 GCA_950060715.1 uncultured Oligoflexia bacterium
TCATTACCATCAAACTTAAATCCCTTGAGATTCACTAGACCTTTAAGAGATTTTTTTCTTTCACTCTCTTCAGGATTATTGATGTCTAGTTTATCTTCTACCTTTCCGTCATGGATGTCTTTTATCCAAACAAGCTTTCCTTCAAACTCATCGCCTTTTTTGTAAATTTCGACGACACCTTTTTTCGATTCTGATAGCCAAAAGCCTAAAACGTCATCCGCTTTTACTTTGTCTTCGGCTAAGACACTAAGACTTAAACTTATGAGCAATAAGCTCGCACACATTTTTGTTATACGCATATGAAACCTCCACTAGTAAACCTGGACAAGTAATATTCACTTCATTTATTCCGTTTCCTAAAACATCAAACGCTAATAAACGAGCACCATCTTTAAATAAATCTTGTGCGACATGATCACACATTTCTTTTAAGTTAGGAGGAAGATCAACGGCTTTAAACTGCGCTCCTTGCGCAATATTAGCAAGGAAAGCTCCCTCAGGAGGAGTTTTTAAGATCGTACCAATTTCAACTCCGTCCATATAAACTGCACGGTACTCCCCTTGAGATTGAACTTCTTTCACAAAAGGCTGACATACAATCGCCCCATGAAACTCTTCAACTTTGGCATCAAATCGATTACCAGCTTCTTTAATAGAAACTTTTTCAACTCCAATCCCTGAATAAAGATCAAGAGGTTTTAAGATAACACTATCATAACCAGCTTTTTCTACTCGCTGTAAAAACTTATCAAAGCCCTTATGAGAAGACCCCACATAACTCTCATGCGAATGAGCAAGATCCCTATAGGCCACAAGCTTTTCATTATACTTCATAATTTTAAGAGGAGTGTTCATAACCTCGCATCCTGAATTATTTTGTAGGAAATCAAGCATCCATAAATAACGCTGGTAACGAGAATCATATGGCGGATCAATTCGCATATGAATAACATCTTCTTTTGCGATCCCTCTAAATTCAGAGGATGTTTTTTCTAACCTATCAAGGTAAAAACCATCAGGCTTAAACTCTCCATCAAAACGATAGAGCTCTAAACTTGCAGGTTCATCATTCGTGACGTAAAAATCTTCTTCAAATAAAAGAAAACACTCCATTCCCATTTTTTGAAATGTAAGTGCCATCATCAACGTTGAATCTTTTTTGATATTTAATTTTTCTAAAGGATCGATAAAAAATATATGTGCCATAGCTTAGCTCTCTAAATAGTCTAAAAACTTTTTGTTTCCTTCAAATTTATCATATTTTTTAATAATCCAGTGAAAAAACTCTTTTAAGTTTTTCTTAGACCCTTTAAATAGATCAAGTATTCGATCTTGTTTTGCCACATAAGTCCCAAGTGCTGCAAAGCGCGCATTATTCCACGGCTCTTTTAATGGCCAGCATTGTATCATTGCAAGCTCACTACATTTTACCTGGACCGCCGGAATAAATTTATTTTTGAGAAAAGTATCTAGCGTTTGCTGATAATTTTTATTCTGAGCATACAAGGCATTTAACTCCTTAACCTGTTCAACAATCAAAGCTAAAAGCTCACTATTTTTTAATTTATCTTTTTGAATCTGCTCTTTTCGAATCATGTCATAATGAAAAAACTCTTCAAGTAGTCTTTGAGATATAAACTGCGCTAGATTTTCATTAAAGGGGACATCGTTTTTTACAAAAATTACGGTGTGTACTAATTCATGGAAAATAAGCTCTACAAGCTGTTCATCATCTAAAAGAAAAAAGCTTGAAAGTATATTATCATCAAACATCCACTGATTAAGAGTAGAATACGCATAGACTTTTCTCATATAAGTGGAGAAGCCTTTTTTGTCTTGTTCTGACTTATACTCCTTAGCACTTTCTTCACTAAAAAAACCAAGATAGGGAAAACTCCCCATAATTGGAAACTCAACTTTTATCGCCTCAACTTTTTCAACTTTAGAGGCAATGACCAGATAAGTGACTGCTTCATTTTTTAGAAAAGTCGTCTCGTCGTAAATTCCAGTGGAATCCATCTTAAAATAATCATAAAAATATTTTTTTGCTTGCTGGATGAGTTTGATTTTATTCTTATCTTTTTTTGAAACTTTGGGATCGGCTAAAACTTCAGAGTTATCTCTTCCATTCCATTCCAGAGCAACCTGCCCCACACCTTGTTCAATAAGATAACTTGTTTTCGCACAAGAGCAGCATAGCAAAACTAATAAAAAAATTCTCATAGGCTATTCTAAGAAATTTTTCTTAGAAAATCCAAGAAAGACCTGCTGAGTAGGTCACATTATTTTCAGCTAAGTCTGTATCAAAGTCAGGCATAACTGTTTTAGCAGAAACAGTGAACCCCATTAGCTCAGTTAATCTAAATCGAAGAGAAAACTGGGCGTAACTAGAACTGAAAACTTCTTGATCTTGCTGAGTCTCTAGGTCCACATCAGTGGTGCCGTCACTGATAGTGTAAATGGAATTACCTGAAGTCGTATACTGAGCGTAACCAATTGCTAGTGATGGAATTATACGAGATTTTCTAGAAGCGAAAGATTGCCTTATTCCAATCCCTTGTGTTTGAGTGATAACCGTACTATCAACCTTTCGAATAATAAAAGTTCCGTCAGTTACCTCTCTATCATCGATTAGGTTCTCAGTTGTGTGAGAGAAGTTTAATTCAATCGCAGTATACTCCCAGAGATACCAAGCAATATTAGCCGAGTAACCGGTGGATCTTGTTTGAGCTGAACCCGGGTCTGGATTCGCATCAGTCTCTACCCCATCTACTTGCCTGACGGAAAAGGAATACCCTAAATTTAAATCAATATATGCAAAACTCACGGCCGGAAGCAAGGCCAGAACCAAAACAAATAACTTCATCCTCTGCTCCTTGAAGACTATTAATATTTAAGGACGAGATTTTCTGGTCACAATAAACCAAATACACCAAGTGGCAATCGCGACGAGCATAATCTTTAGCGCCACATGAATTTTAGTAAAGATGATCGTGCTCGAAAAAGTTGCCACAATCATAAATACTGCCCCTGCTTTAGCACGAGGCTTTATCACGCGGTTCTTGTCCCAGTCTATTATAGCATCTCCAAAGTATGGTATGGAAGTGAGCCAAGAATGCACCTTGGGAGAGGATTTAGAAAAGCAAAAAGCTGCCAGAAGTAAAAACGGAGTTGTCGGAACTATCGGTAATAATGCACCAATGAAGCCTAAGACAACAAATATCCAACCAAAAACAAATAAAGCTGTTTTATAGGCAATTTTTACCGGCATGAACTTTTACCACTTCCCCTTGGCAAGAGAGAGCTGTGGCCTGAGTGATTTTCACATCCACCCATTTCCACTGATAGTTCATCTCTTCAGATTCTGGCTCGAAATGAACAATTCTAAAACAACTCGTTCTTCCCATCCACTTCTTTACACCCTTCATCTGGTTTTGTTTTTCGACCAGTACACGATAAGTTTTTCCCACCATATCTGCACGGAGTTTTTCTTGAATATTTAATTGATAAGCTTGTATTTCTCTTAGGCGTCTCCCACGAATATCTTTTGTGAGGACATCTTTCATCTTAAAAGCTTTTGTTCCAGGGCGTGCAGAAAAGTTGTAAGAATAAATAAAATCATATTGAGCTTTGTTTAATAGCTCTAATGTTTTCTTATGTTCTTCTTCTGTCTCGTTTGGAAAACCAGCAATAATATCGGTAGATATTACTATATCAGGATTAGCTTCTCTTAGTTTCTCTAAGCGCTCTAAGTAATGCTCAATTGAGTACTGACGGAGCATTCTACGTAGTACGGTATTTGAACCGCTTTGTACTGGTAGGTGCAAATGATTCGCCAATTTTTTCGACTTCCCATGAACAGCTATAAGTTCATCGCTTATATCGTAAGGGTGGCTAGTGGTATAACGAATGAGCTCAAGTCCATCAATTTTCTCTAGCTCCATAATAAGCTCGGCCAACGACTCTCCATTTTTCTTCCCGAATGAATTTACGTTTTGCCCTAAAAGAGTAATTTCTTGTACTCCTTG
>CATLVA010000237.1 GCA_950060715.1 uncultured Oligoflexia bacterium
ATCGAGTTCTTTTCTTATAAAGACACTCTTATCTCCGATAAGTTAACTGTGAGATATTTGCTATTTATATTAATTATTTCGACAAGTTTGGTCTGGGCATCAGATAACCCTCTAGCTGATTTATTGGCCGAGGTTCCCTATGAGCAAACTTTAACAGATATACAATTAAAAAGTATTGAAAATGAACTCAGACTACAATCGATGATCATCGAGTCGGTTGAAAAAATTAGAATTGATGGTGGGACCTTTGTAAATATTAATCAGGCCACTTCAGCAACAAGAGATATCATCCTACAAACAAGTCTAACTCATTATGTTTTTCGAGATGAAATCCAAAAAACTAGATTCACTGAAGCAGTGAAAAATATTTTCACTCCACCAATTATTAAAAATAATCTTCTCGCTTTGGTTGAATTATCTAAGCGATTTGCTTCGTGGCAGGCAAGTACTCTCGTATCGACTGCAAGAACTCAGGGACTTCTCTATTCAATAGTAAAATTTATTAGCATTCAACTTGATACCACTGTCCCCCTTTTAGTTATAGGATCGGGAAATTTTGCTGTTGGAATTGGGATGCTCTCAGCTCCCATATCTCCGGTGACTATCTTTCCATTCAAACTGATAAAGGACACAGTAAAAAATTTGGCGCTCACTAAAAGTCTTGGTCTGGCTGAAGCGAGAAATCAATATAAGCTCAATAAGTATGTAGCAGACTTATACAACAAAGGTCTTATGCAACAGCTCAATCTTGTAAATGCGCATTTTGATGAGAAACAATATATTGTCTCCTATCAAAAAGACAGCTGGCTTAGGTCTAAAATCAAAGGGTCGAGATATAGTAGTGAGCTCACATTAAATAATATGTTCAATTTTATTGAAGACTATCCTCAATACGAGGAGTTTGCTACTGCTTTAAAAAGAAGTCGGGCATCTGAAGAAATAAAATTGCTAACTCTTTTGACTTCGCTAGAAAATCACGCAGATTCTGAAATAACTCATGCCTTTTTAGAACGTTTTGAGCGTCATATACACCAAACTGAAAATATAGATATCCCTAGTAGGCATAGGTCCTGGATTAAAAGAGTCGCAAACGCGAAAAACTTTGAGGAATTTTATCACTATATTAGAAAAATCCCGGAAGACTTTCACCCTAGAATTCTTGAGAAAGTATGGCGAGACTATATCTTCCCTAAGCTATCTGAGAACCTAGGTGATAAATCTAGCATACAAGTATTCAGAGTTTTTAGACAAATGAATGCAGATTTTGAAGCTAAGGTTAGACCCACACTAATACCAGAGAGAAACTATTTTACGGGGGAACAACGCAGTTTATTTATCACGACTATTTTCGAATCGATGGCCGCAATTGGACCGTGTGAGTTTATCTATCGTCATGGAGCTATTGCCCCATGAAATATCTACTGATTTTATTATTAATCTTATCCACATCTATAGGTCATGCCCAAGATGAATACAAAAGTATTTTAGCTGAAATGCTTCCTGAAGTTGATCTCACAAATGCTGAATACAAAGTTCTGGCCAAGGATCTTGAGATCAATACTTTAATTCTTGAATCAATTAAAGAAGTTCAACTTCGAGGCGGTGAGTTTGCTCAGCATAATTCTACCGCGACCGGGCTGAGAAGGGCCGCTCATCTGGCCATAAACGCAAGAAGTCTGCAACTAGGAGACCGAGTCAAACAGAATCTTACCGAAGCAATAATGATGTCAGTCCAACCTAAAAAGTTGGCGGAACACCTTAGTAGCTTCCTCACTAATTTACAGAGAAATTTCCAAAACAAAGGTGCCTTGCTGTCTCATAGTGCGAGAAGATTTGGTTTACAAGTTGGTCTTTTTTACCTCTTGGCCATGCAGGTTGACTATACCATTCCCCTAATTCTTATCTCTACAGGAGAAGTGGCTATCGGAAGTCTGCTATTTGCATTACCTTTTTCTTCCGTCTCTACCACTATGTTTGCAAGTGTCAGAAGCCTCGCTAGATATAGGTACATGCTAAGGACTTTAGGTTTTAAGGATACTTTCGAGCACTATAAAATTTTTAAAGAAATGAAGTCATTTTTCAATAGAAGTTTTTTTGGAAAAGACTATCTCGTTGACGTTAATATCGCTGGACTACGGGGAGTACTCACCGTCGAAGAGTCGACTGCAGTATCAAGACTTTTTCAAAAGCTGGGGTATAAAAAGAATTTAACCTATCAAACTTTAGTCGCATTCTTATCAGAGAGAGGAGTCTACCAAAAATATGTCTCTCAATATATTGCCGATTCACCTCAGTTGAAGATCGCAAGTGCTTTAAAAATATTAAGCGAAATTGAACGTGCAGGAGATATTGATACAATGGCCGCAATTCTACTGCGATTTAGTAACAAGGCAAGTCATATGGATGTCGTTACTAATTTAGCGCAACAAAAAGTATGGTTTGCAAAACTTGCTAGTTCACAAAATATGGAAGATTTATTTTATCACTTTAGGAGGATGCCACAGGAAATGGCCCCTCATACTTTTGCTAAAGTATGGAGAGGGTTTGTCCTTCCCAATCTTTCCAAATCATTTGGACAGTACTATTCAATTCGCCATTACCGGACTTTTAGAAATCTCTATAATAATTTTGATAAGCTTCTTTTTTCCGATTTAGTGACTAGCAGTAGTACAAATATTGATAGAGCTTTTGAGAGCAGGATAAAAGACTATATTTTTGAGTCCTTTTCTCCTCTTAATTCATGTGAGATGGTGTTTAGACAAAGAAAGGGGATTACTCCCCCTTTCTTATAATAAATTAGAAACAGTTAATTGTATGAGTTGCTGATACGATTCTGTCTTGTCTGTTATAATTGTACAATCTTCTAAAAGCACTTGATCGCGCATAAACAGAAACAGAAATAAACTCTGATCTAGATGCACCACTTGCGTAGCGAATCCAAACACTTCCTGAGCATCTATAGTCTTGGTTATCATAATTTTGAATCCACACCTCAACGCTATCAGGCCACACAGTTAACCTAGGCCATGGTCTAGCTTTTTCTGCAGCAACAATTGAAAAACTAAATAATCCTACTATTAAAAGTACAAAAAACTTTCTCATCTTACTCTCCTTAAAAGGTTCTATTTAAAGTTTAACGAGTTTTACAAACAGCCGTCAAAATTAACACAGCGAGCAAGTTAAAAAACTGTAAAAACCTTATTCTTTAGGTATGATTACTCTGTCTTTAACTCTAATTTAAGGTGTAAATACATGGCCAAGAAAAAAGTAGCAAAGAAAAAAGCAACGAAGAAAGTCGCTAAGAAAAAGGCAACGAAGAAAGTCGCTAAGAAAAAAGCAACGAAGAAAGTCGCAAAACTTCCCATCAAGAAGAAAGTCGAGAAGAAAAAAACGGTAAAAAAGCCGGCCAAAAAAGTTGTTGCCCTTAATCCTGAAAAAAACTTAGAGGCAGCTCTTTTAGAATTAATTAGAATTACTTCGACGGTTATCCCTGATGATGTTCAAGATGTAATTCTAAGTGCGCTAGAGAGGGAACAAGAAAATACTTCCGCGAAATACGCAATGGATATTATTCAGGCCAATATTAAGTTAGCAAAAAATAAAAGTCAGCCTATTTGCCAAGATACGGGTACAATAGTTTTTAAGGTTTATCACCCTCCAGGCTTTTTCCAAAACAAATTTCGAAAGACCTGTGAAAAAGCTGTCGTGAAAGCAACTAAGCTTGGGTACCTAAGACAAAACTCTGTGAACTCATTAACAGGGGAAAACAATACGATGAATATTGGCCCAGGCCATCCTCAAATTCATTTTATTGAACATGCAAAATCAACTACCGAAATTAAGCTTATGCTTAAAGGTGGTGGGTGTGAAAATGTTGGAGCTCAATATGCAATGCCTTATGTTGCTTTAGATGCTGGACGTGACCTAGCAGGAGTGAGAAAAGTTATTTTGGATGCGATTCAAAAAGCGCAAGGAAAAGGGTGTGGCCCTGGAACATTAGGTGTTTGCATTGGTGGCGATAGAGGT
>CATLVA010000238.1 GCA_950060715.1 uncultured Oligoflexia bacterium
TTATAATTGCGACTATCACAATCTTTTCAGCGAGTGCGACAGAAACTTGTATTTTAGAGATTAGTAAGCTTGGGGCTTTGAGTTCATTAGAATGTGAAGGCTCACCTAGAACTAAAAGCGAAGTCTCTGATAAACTTGATATGAGAGGAGAACAGGCTTCCCCCGTTACTTATATTAATCGAATGGAGAGTAATGGATTTGAGCTGCGTACCGTCGCTCCTTCCGTATATGCCAATAGGCAGCCAAAATATATTTTTGTAAGAAAATAAAGCTACTTGCTTGACCTTGACGCTACGTAAACCCTTATGATCAATTAGGTGGTAAGGGGAGTTAGCAATTAAATGTATTCAATTAGTGATATAGCCAAATTATCCAAGCTTACCAGTCGGACTCTTCGTCATTATGAGCAAAAGGGACTGATGGGTAAAGTGAGCCGAGATGCAAATGGCTATCGTAGCTATCCTAAAGATGTGCTGAAGCTTTTACAGCGTATTCAGAATTTTAAAGAGTTAAATTTTAGTCTTGATGAAATCAAATCTCTTTTGGAATTTGAGCAGGAAGATCTCAAAGTAGAGTTGAGTCGCCGCCTCAAAGCTAAGCTTCACGATATTGATTCAGAGTTATATGAGCTGAAAAGCACAAAAGAAAAAATCCAGAATCAGATTCTTACCACGGATAAATTTTTAGAAGGAAAAAGTTTAGACGAGGATCAAAGGAGGATCGTAATGGAAACTATTAAAAAAGAGATTATTGAAAATTTAAATTCAAAAAGAAAAGTGAATGAAGCTGATTTGGCTTACCTTGAGAGAGAAGAGTATTTAATGAATACTCCAGAGAAAAGAAAATTTCTTGAAGGAGTAAAGAAATGCTTAGAATTTGCGAAGGACAATAATATTCGATTAGGCCCAGCTCGCGGTGTCGCCCCCGCATCTTTATCACTCTATGCTCTAGGGTGGGGAGACTTTGATCCAAGAGAAGCTGAGCTTGTGCCAGAGCGACTTGAAGTTGCAAATTACCATGTTCATATCGATGTTGAGTTTGAAAACGGACAGAAGTTTGTTGATTTTTGTAAGTTTGTGTCCATGGATTTACCAATAGGGCGAATCGAAGCCTTTAAACTTCCTATCTTGGATATTATTGAAAATGTTCATAAGACCATTGGTTACTCAATTGATTATCAGTCATATGATAATAATGACCCTTTAATTCTCGATCAATTTCGCAAGGGAGATATTGAGAATATTTTTTTCATTTGATATACCTGCTAATACCTTAGTCGCAAAATATTACGATCCTTTTATTAGAGAGGGGAAGTTGCTTCCTGCTTTTAAAGAATATTTAACCTCTCAAGACATATATGACTTTAAAGACCTTCTAAATATTGAAGCTATTTTTAGGCCAGATAATTTAGCGACTAAGCCATTTATGCGAGAGTATATCGACCGCTACCCAATTGCTAAAAAAGAAGGCTTCTCTTACAAGTGTTTATCAATTGAATTAAATGAGTACCTCAAACCCAATTATGGGGTCATTATCTATCAAGAAGATATCATTAAAATTATCCATCACTACACAGAATGGAATTATCAAAAATGTAACCAATTCAGAAGAACACTTTCACTGGGAGAACAGAGCCAGGAGGATAGGGCCGAATTTCTAAAATACGCTTCAACAGATGTTTGGGAATTATTAGTCAGGGAGACTCCAGTAGTGTTTTGTAAGGCACATTCCGTTGGTTCTTGGTCTAGTCTGGTTAAGGCCACTGCAATTTTGAAGGCGAAATACAATGAAGTTTATTTAAATGAGATCGCAAAATGGGAAGCTACTCATGGCTATTCCTGGGGAGATTTTGGCTTTATTGCCAACGGAGTCTCTCTTTTGCAGCAATAAAGCTCATATTTGTGTCTTTTGATTGGCGCTAAATTTCACCTAATTTGGCGCTAAAACTGATTATTTTGATACAGAAAGCAAAAAAACCTATCTAAGTCACTGTTATTTATGACCCCTCTTGGTTTCACAAAAATTGTTTGTGCTATAATTTTTGTACAAAAGGATATTGGCAGTGAAAAAAAGTTTTAATCATTCAAATGATCAAGGATTCAGTTTAATTGAAGTTATTGCAAGTGGAGCGATACTGGTTGGTATTACCATGGCCAGTTTAACTTTTTTAAAAAACCAAGGTGTTGTCACACAAAGTTTGGAAAATAAAGCTGAGTTTACTCAATTTATGTTCACCTTTCAAAAGAAGCTATCGCGAATTAAAGATGAGGGCGAAGCAACAGAGAGGCAAGCATGTAAAGATGTATTAGCAACTGCAGGCTCATTTTCAGCGACAAATTTAGCGACGATTACCGACGAAGACAGCTCAAATGTAAATGAAAAAGCCATGGAGTTAGATGTTGCAACTGTAATGAATCTTATTGGTGGAGTCAGCCCGAAAGATGGAAAGTATTATTATTCAAGTTACGAAATTGATAAAATTCTCCTCTTTGGTACAGATTCTGGTCTCGAAGAAGTCGGAGCTCAAGGTAATAAAATAACTTACGAAGGAAAAATAGTCGTCAAATTTAAAAAAGGGAATGAATCAGTGAGAGCGGGGGCTTTTGAAATTCTCTTAAGTGTTGATGATGGTAACCTCGTAAGTTGTGCTCCCGTTTTATTTTCAAATGCAGAGCAAGGATTTAGTACGGATATTTGCAAGAGGATGTTGGGTGAAGATTTTAAAATTGATCCAGCGACTGGTGAATGCTTAGTACCGGTCTACACAAACTGCACAAATGATACTTGCAAAGATAATTTTATCAATACAGCTAGATCAAAGTATCTGGCCAATCAACCAGCAGAGGTATCTCCAATAAACGGTGCTTCGATGAAGCTTCAAGATGTCATGTGTGACTTAGTTGTAAGAGGTTCTGTTCCTGGTAAGTTTTATTGCACTAATTAGAAGGTAATTAAATATGTTAATACGTTTGTTAAAAAATCAATATGGTGTGAGTTTAATCGAGGTGCTAATAGGCTCACTTATCCTCGGTGTGGGAATCGCTGGGTTTATGAAAATGTCAGGGCTAAATCAAAATCAACTCAATACCATTAGTGAGTCGATGGAAATAATGAAACATCGAAATAGGATTCAAAGTAAATTATCAAGAGAAGAAATTTGCATGAATCTTATTGGAGGAATTGGCTGGAATTCACTAAAAGATACGGAATCTATTTTCACTCAAGCTAATGAGGGAGCTAATCCTGTATTAGAGGCGATATTTCCGAGCAAAAATAAAGATTTTTATTTGAGTCAATTAACCTTAAAAATAACCTCGGCAGACTATGACACAAGTTTTGATATGACGAGTATGTCAGACAAAGAAACCTATGAATTGAGAGGAGATGTGTATGCACAAATCTCTCGAAAAAGTTCTACTACAAAAAAGCAGACCTTCCGATCTAATAAAGTTGATGTCATTGCTGAGTCAGCACCTCTATCTCTTATGATTTATATTGGTAATGATAACTCGGTAAGAAGTTGTTACTTACGTAATTCGAAAGACATCGCGATGGCGACCTATATGTGTAATGAAATGGGGGGCGTCTTGAAAGCAGGTAAATGTTTGTTTCCAAAATTTGTTGGAACTCCGAGCAGTCCAAGTTCTTTTGATGGTGTTGGAAAGAAAATTAACGATCCAAATATGAAGTATGTGAGTTTGCAAGAAATGCTATGTGATGTGGAAAAAGCAGTTGCGGCGGTTGAGGCTAAAGGAGTGCCTGGAATTATTGATCCAGATACAGGGCTAGAGCTACCTTTGGCCAAGGGACGTGATCCAATCTATGCAATAACAAAATATTGCCCGATACCTCAAGGCGCAAAAATTGGGGGAGCGAGCTCATTTTTTATAAATGATATTTAGGTTTGACTTAAGCAGGGGAAAGTCATGAAAAATTTTAAGTTATTATTTGATGAACGTGGTAGTGGATTAACTTATGTCATGGGGATAATCGTTGTCATGTCTGTTGCTGGTTTAACA
>CATLVA010000239.1 GCA_950060715.1 uncultured Oligoflexia bacterium
CGTTCAAGCACAACACGAATCTTTAATTATTGCACCTTATATCGATGAGACGATCGAGAACTACTTGATTAACTCCCCAGCGTTTGTCATGTCTTTATATGATCCAAAGCTCAACAATCAATTATTAGCTATTACTCCAGCAACAGTTAGAGTTCTTCACAACCGAGCAAAATCTCACTTTCAGGGACTAGATCCAATGGCCGTGGGGCAAGTAGTAGATCATATAAAAGCAGCTATCCCTGTAGCAGATTTTCCAAAGTACGCAGGGCTTATCAAAGCGCTAGAGCTTCCAATGAATAAAGTTCCAACCTATCAGATGCTAGGTGATTTTACTGCTGGAAAAACTAAACTTCCTTCAATGATTACAACTGAGCATTATTTTAGCCTACTTTTCAATCGTTCAATCGAAGAAAGAAATCATGCGCTTAATCCAAGCACTAACACTTTTAGACTAACTCTATCAGCATTTTTTGAGTACTACTTCAAAATGCATGAGTCAGCAAATGACGATGCGGGAAGATTGGCAGCAAAACAAGAGGCTGAAGCGACTTTCTTATACCTATATTTTAATATGGATAAAACATTACTTAAATCTTACGGTTACGCTCTTTTACAAAATGCCTCATTTTTTAGTGAACTAGACGGACTTATGTATGATGTTCACCCTACTGATAAGTATGTTGATCATTATGGTAGTGGAGATGCAAACTTTGACGCTCAATTAGAAGAGATGGTCGAGACAGCAATTGATGGTTCTTTTATCCACGCACTTATATTTAAAGCCGTTAAACAAAGAAATAATGGTGCAAAAGTTCTATTACAAATCGTACTTGATAGCCTGACTTCTAATGATTTCGACCAGTACATGCAGACAAATGAGTTTCAAATTGCAAATCAAGAAAAGAATGACTGGAGAAACTTTGTTTATAACCGCCATATCCAAAATGCAGGACGAAATAGAACTCAGTCAGATCTTTGTGGGGTTGCAGTTGTGTTAGACAAATTTGATAGAGACCTTAAAAAGATTGTAGCTCCTGCTCAAAAGGCGCTAATCGATAAAATTGTTTCAAACGAGAAAGCTGCAGGCTGTAAACTATAAAAACTTAGGGGGCAAAGCTTTGTAAAATAGCTTTGTTCTCCTTATCAATTTCATCAGAAGCACCGGTGGCCCGAGCGATAACACCTGAAAGGCCACCACCAAATACCAATTCAGTATTCGCGGCATTCACAATCACCGCCGCATTATGTACGCTATAATCCGTGATAGAGCCTTTAACAATTGATACCTTCGAAGTGTTTAATCTTGCCTTAACAGCTTTTACCAGTTCATAGTCTGAATCACCATAGGCGACAAATACCGGCTTGATGTCATTTGCCGCATCACTCATGGCCTGAATAATAGTTGCAGCTAATTTCTTTTTAGTTGTCCCGATACGGGAAATAAAAATTCCGCTTCCTAAAAAAGGCACTGCAATTGAAGTGAAGCTATTTTTTTGAGCGAGTTTAACTGAGTTCTTTACCGAAAGCTCTACACTTTCTAACGAAGGATCGAAACTTTTACCAGAGCGATTCATGCTACCAGTAGCAGCATGAATAATCGCTTTGATATTTTGGTTTTTAAGCTTTCCAGAATCCGTTATAGTTGCGCTCCCTCTTGGAGCAAGCTTACTAGCTTTTGATAATTTTATTTCTTCAGAAGAAATGCCCTCTGTCATTATTTTGGGTGCCTCCGCATGACTGATTGAACTCATAACAAGTAGCAAACCAACTAAGGAAATTCTCTTCATACTCTTATTCCTCGAAAACACTCGCATCGACAGCAAAGAAAAGAAACTGTGTGATTTGATTCGTGCGCAACTGTCTATTGGCATCACTTGCAATCACCATAAGTCTTTTTCCATCTTCTAGAACCGGTCCAATAGTTAAACCTTCTAGGTTATCAATCTGGGTCGCTCCCCTAGTCGAGTTCTTCTCACTTTTTGAATAAGTAAGGTGTTCATCTACTGAATTTAAATTTAAAAGTTTAACTTTTTTAACCGCGATATCAGAATAATCACCTTTCCAAGTATTATCATCTCGTAGAGCTACTGAATGGTTAATATCAATCATAAAAAGATCAGCAAAAACCTTTCTCGCTCTTGAATCAAAACGCTTTTCTAACACTAATACTTTACCATTACCTAGGGCATGGATATCAGAAACAACTGATTTCTCATGAGAAAGTTCATAAGCGTACTGAGTGGTATTTCCAGCTTCATGCACTATCACACGAAGAAATTCTTCATTATCTTGAGAGAGGGCACCTTCTGTAACTGTGATAACTCTTTCTGTTTCTGGTTCGATCGCTAAGGATTCAACTCCAAGATTTGCGTCGTCTTGCCCATAATGTCTTCTTTCAAGAGCATTCCACTTTCTATTTGCTTCACGCCAGGCGTTTTCAATCAAACTATTTTTTGCCGAAATAGTATTGAATTCTTTATTATAGGCCTGCATATCTTGATCATGCTTTATATCGATCGGCTTAATATTTTCTTCTTCCCAAGCAAGATATTTCTCACGCTCAACTTTCCAAGTGGCAACTTCGTTTTGATGTGCAACCTTGGCATTTCTAATGTCTGCAGCATGGTCAATTTTCGCTTGGGCCATAATATCTGCGTTTATTTTTTTCGCGCGTTCAATATCGCCATGATTGGTTAAAGTTCTATAATCTACCCAGCCTTTCCACCAGCCAATAAAGATATTATATACTTTCTGGGCGATCCAATCGCCAGCATCAATCTCATACTCTTCTTTAGGCACTTTGACTAAGTTAGCTGGAGTTTGAAACTCAGGCTCATTGTATTCAGGAGTGCTCGCTTGAGGAACCTTAGAGTGATACCTAGGATATGCTGGTTTTCTAGGTCTACGAGGTAGATCTAGTAGCTCTAAATCTCCTGGCTCAGGAATATTATTAGGGTTATGAATGAGAGTTTTATTCTCAATACTCTCGGCAATTGATTCAACAGAGATAATCTTAGCCTCTTTATCAAAGCGGATAATTTTACTTGAATCTGTATAACCAATCGTCGGATTAGAAGTAGACTCGGCAACAATTAGAATGTCTCCGTTTTTGTCCATCTCAACTGCTTCCACATCAAGAAAACCTAGCTCTTGTCCTTGAGCATCCTTAAGGCTCATCGCTGCCTTGATTTCCACATCATAAGATTTTTTATAACCTTCTACTTTCGTATTTATTTTAAATTTAAAAATTTGCGCAGATGTTTCATCTTGATGATCCGTTCTGTCGATGACTCCGTAATAGAGATCCTCAACAGGAGAATAGGCCAAACTAGATAAGTTCGAAAAGTTGTACTCAACACCTTCAAACTCTACCATATTATGTTTGATAAAATTTCTATTATTAATGAATTGAAACTTCCCTGCCTCGTCTAAATTGATTCTATCAAAGCTAGGCTCTACGATTTCAACTGGCGCTACCACTTCCTCAGGAACAACTACGTCCTCAATTAAGACATCAGTTGAGTATGCATGAGAACTTGCAACGGCAAGTAAAACTAAGAAATTCAGTTTAGTATTATTCATTTCAGTATCCTAAATGAGTTTTAAATAAGATAAACTTATCAAAAATTAGCGAGCGAAGTTAGCTCATTTGAAATAACAACCTTAGTGTCAAAAATTTAGACAGAAATCAAAACCATGATAAAATACTGATATTACAAACAAAAACGGAGAACAAAATGAAATCAATTGGATTAAGTCTTCTTTTGATGGCTTCATTTAGCCTTTTTGCAGAGGAATCAAAAACTCAGGAACATGCTCACAAGAATCATGAAAAACACGAGCATACTCACAAAGCTGACTGTGGCCACAAAGCTGAAAAGCACGGAGACCACACAGACTATGAGCATGATGGTCATCACCATCACCAATCAGAGGGAAAAACCCATGACTGTGAAGGACCTCATACTGAAAAAAAATAGACTATAAATAATCAGAACATTC
>CATLVA010000240.1 GCA_950060715.1 uncultured Oligoflexia bacterium
AAGCAGATAGATAAGGAGTTTAAGATTCTTACTATGCCGATTAAAGGTACGCTAAAAGTTGAAGAGGATAATTACGGTGAAGCTTGGCAAAAGCTTGAAAAAGATGAAAAAAATAAAGCAGAGTTGTATATGATTACAGATCTTATGCGCAACGATTTGACCAGGCTCACAATGAATCCAGCGAATGTCGTCCACGATAAATACCCTTTGCATGTACCCGGTTTGATTCACCAATTTTCTGTCGTTGAGTCTAGTCTTTCAGCAAAAGAAAACTTAGCGAATATCGTGAAAAACCTTTTTCCTGGTGGTAGTATCACTGGAGCACCAAAAAAGAACACGATGGAGTTAATTGAGAAAATTGAAAAATTTAAAAGAGGCTTCTATTGTGGATCAACGCTTCTTTGTTATAAAAACCGAAAAACAGCCTCGATTAATATTCGCTCAGCAGAGATCGATTACACCCAAAATGAAGTCACCTATGGTGCTGGTGGAGGCATAACATTACAAAGCCAGGCACTGGAAGAGTTCGAAGAGACCCTCAATAAATTAAAAAGCTTTCTTTTATTGTTTTAAAAAAAACTTACAATTGAGTCTGAGTATTTGACATAAGTTTTTTGTAATAGATATGCTTTATGTCATAGAGAGAGATCGGCTTATCAAAGGAAGATTAGCCTAAATGTTCAAGGAGAAAGGTATGAACACACCTTCAGAGGACCAAAAAGTAAGTCTAAGTGATTTCGCAAACTTAGCTGGTTTTCCTGTTGAATTAGTGAGAAAAGAGCTAGTTCTAGATGGAAAGGACTCAGATGAGATTTCTATGGATGATCTGAGAGCTGCGATGCTTAAATATTTAGATCAGGCCATGCTTAACTAGTTGTTTTTTTAATAAAACATAAGTTTTTTTGAGTTAAGTCTGTCACAATTCTTGCATGCGATGCGTTAAGCTGTTATAATTTCAAAGCTGTGTTAGCTGATCGTATTAATCAAGAGTTGTTGGAGAGAGTAACTCATGTCCTCAAACTGGAAAAATCCCCAAGTATTCAAGCGCTTTTCCAGCATTTTCACTTTTTCTAAAAATCCCTTATTTAAAAAGAACGAGAACCTCCATATATATATTCCGTGGAATCCTGAGATTGAAAGCGAACTCATGTTCAAACTCAAAGCTCAAATTTCTAATGTCGGTTCAACCTTCATACCTTATATGAACCTAGACTTGCTGCCAGTAGAGTTTAATTCAGAACAAATTGCTGAAATTGAAAAACAAATTGAGGCCGGAACAGAAACCCACTTGATCATGAGTAATTTTGATTCGATTCATGTTTTCCGGGTTACGGGTGTACATACATCTAGGGATTCAATTTCAAACCATCATGAAAAAGTTCTCGATATATTTGAACAGAAATCTGATTATAAACATTTCTTAGAGGTAGATGATGTTTATGTTCTAGAAGCAAATCATACCGGTGACTCAGAGACTGTCGTGACGAACTTAGAAGAATTAATTAAGCAGGATCAAACTCAAAAAATATTTCTCACACCACTTAAAAAAGAACTTGAAGCCGCAGGCGTTCATCAAAAATGGGTCGAGCAGGGACGAAATGTCACCTACGATTACTTTATTCGCCAATGTGAACTACGTGACAATATCTATCAGGAGATGTGGGAATACTTATCACGAAATACCCAGCATCATTTAATCAATTGTGAACTTCATCGAAATAAGTCTGTTTTTGAGAGGGGACAAAGTAAAGGTAAACTGCTGGTTGAATCATTTGTTGCCTATAGAAATGCTCTCATTAGTGAGCTTAATGAAGTTTATATTTTGCCTTTAGTAGATGCTATAGAAAAATACGAATGTTTAGGCGAAGCGTGGAATGAGCTTCAAGCAAATGCATTAATTAATAGGGAAGTGACCTCGCATATCCAAAAAATTCTCGATAACAAGTGCACAATGGTGGAAGACCTTAATGATTTTGTTTTTTATACTATGAATGCAAAATCTTTTTTCTTCAGCTTAAAAAATATGTTCACTAAAAAAATTCATAAAGAAGAATTTCTCTTAGTCGAAAACTTTCTTATCAAACAAGAAGGTTTGATCGATTCTTTTTGTGCTAGGTCTCTTAACCAAAAAGTTCAATCTATAATTCAATTAGATATTTGGATTGAGGATGCGATGGAGCATCTTGAAGATATTTCATTAGATGAGTTAAAAGATCTGAATCTAAAACTTTCTTATTTATTAAGTGTTATGGCGTCAGCCAGTTACCAGGACAATATTTTCTTCAAACTGATTGAGGAAAAAGTGGCCAAAGGTAAGGTTCAAAGAAGCTTTGATGATGAAGTAAAAAACCTCCTCAATCTCAATTTAAAAAAACAATCAGCATAACAGAGTTCTTCTGTCCGGAAAATTTTTACCCCCCTAAGTTACTAAAATCAAGTTGTCATCCAGAGTATCCGAACTGGAAATCAAGAGGATACAATTATGGATATAGCTACAGTCATTGGATTAGTTTTGGCAATTGCCGCGATCGTTGGATCGATTTTGGCCGGTGGATCAATCGGAGCCTTTATCGATGTTCCCTCCATTCTCGTTGTTGGGGGAGGTGTTATTGCTGCAATCTTTATTAAATGGCCAATGGAGAAGATTAAACTTTTAGTTCCGACTTATTTAAAAGCCATTTTAAATACCACTACCGATCCTAAAAAGATGATTGAAGAAATTCAATCATTAGCTGAGACAGCTAGGAGAGAGTCTGTATTTGCACTGGAAAAAGTTCCAGTTGAAGATCCATTTTTAAAGAAGGCAGTTACCCTTGCGGCAGACAACAGACCACCTGAAGTTATTACTGCTATTTTACAACTTGAAATTGATTCACTTTCAGAAAGGCATAAAACAGGGATTAATATTATTACTAACGTTGGTGATGATGGTCCTGCCTTTGGTATGATTGGGACACTAATTGGTCTGGTTATCATGCTTCAGAACCTCTCAGGGGGACCTGAAGAACTAGGTAAGGCGATGGCGGTTGCGATTTTGACAACGTTCTATGGAGCGGTTCTGGCCAACGTTTTCATGTTACCAGTTGCTAACAAATTAAAATTTTACTCCGAGAACGAAGCACTTATTATGAATATTATTGTTGCGGGTGTTCTTGGTATTGTTGCAGGGGAGAACCCAAGAGTTATTCGTGAGAAATTAGACTCTTTCCTTCCTCCTGCTGAAAGATCTGTCGAGGAAGAATAATGGCTGATGAAGAAGTAGAATGCCCAGAACCACCAGTATGTGAAGAGTGTGTCAAAGGTGCCCCTGCTTGGATGGCAACCTTCTCTGACCTCGTTACACTTCTACTGACTTTCTTCGTTCTTCTGTATGCGATGTCGAAAACAGATGAGTCGAAGTTTGAGTCAATGGCCGGTTCCATTAGAAAAGCGTTTGCCGGGAATGCGATGAAGATAGGTGAAACAATTCAGCTAGGTAAGTCTCCAGATGATTCACCAACGATGATTGAATCACAAGATCCTGTTGAACCATTTCCTATTGACCTTCTTACGACTGAAGGGCTTTTGGATAAAAAAGAAATTAATCGAGAGTCTGATGAAGATCTTGAGATCATGAAAAAGACCATTAAACAATTTAATTTAGACGAATCAGTTGATACCTATCAGATGCCTGAGGGTATAAAAATGAGAGTCAAAGATGTGATTGTTTTTGAGGTCGGTACAACAAACCTGGCCAATAACTCAGCTGTTCCAGCTTTCAAAAGAGTGGTAAACCTAATGAAAGAGGAAAACTGGACACTTTATGTCGAAGGTTATGCCGACAGAGGAGAGTCTGGAGTTGATGGAACGAATCCGTACGAGTTATCCTCTAAGCGAGCGCAAGAGGTAACAGCATCGTTAGTACGACAAGGGGTGAGTCCAGAACAAATCACAACTGTCTTTTATGGTGATAGTAGAGCTGTAGACAACGATATTAACCGAAAAG
>CATLVA010000241.1 GCA_950060715.1 uncultured Oligoflexia bacterium
GGTATTTATGTCACACTCAAAACCTTGAAGATGGAGATATAATGGAGCCAAATTATATCAATACATACTTCTCTTTCATACCTGCATATATGCCAGCTTTAAGTTATGTGTTCCAGTTTCTGTCTACCTTTTTACTGATTTTTGGAATCGCAAAAATTGTTTATTCTACCTATAAAACTCATTCATACTTATACAATGTTGAAGATAAGAACCAAGTCTATGATAATTGGGTCGAAGCACTCCTGCCTATGGCACGAAAACTCGAATTAAGATCCTATAGGCAAAATGTCGCTCTCAATTTATCTCGTTCAGGTTGGAGACCTGAGTGGGGGATAGACCATTTTATTGCGGCTCAACTATTACATTTTCTTCTTGCATTTATTGTCTTGTTTCTGGTGCTCTCTATTCTGCTTGGCTTCACCATGCTTTTACCTCTTTTTATGAGTGTCATTATAGGGATTTATCCAAGCATTAATCTTAGAACGAGAGCTGATAAAAGAACTCAAAAAATTAACCGTGAACTTGGTGGCTTTATTGAATATCTATCACTCGCTATTTCAGCTGGGCTAGATTTTAAAGGAGCACTTCAAGAAGCCTGTGATAATTATGAAGAAGGTCCTATTAAAGACGAATTTAGCTTAGTAAATAAAAGTATTAGACTTGGAAAAAGTAGGGCCGAAGCACTTAGGGATCTAAAAGATCGCTTACAGCTTCCTTCTATGACATTATTTATTGAGACTCTGGTCCAGAGTATGGAGCAGGGAGCCTCTATCGTCGATATTTTGCATTCTATCGCATCTAATTTGAACACCAAACGCTTTCAATCTGCCGAAGAAGAGGCTGGAAAGATCTCTATCAAGATGATGGTTCCGTTAGTTGTATTCATTTTACCTGCCGTGATGCTGGTTCTTATGGGGCCTATGATCCTAGAATATGTCTTAGTGGCCAATTAGGACTGAAATTTTTTCAATTTACCTTTTGTGCAATGCGCAAGCTTGATACACTCTCTTAGTATATTATTAAAAAACAAGGGTTTATTGTGAATTATCAGGCACTTATAAAGTTTAAAGGTAAGAAAAAACTTCGAAAATTAGCACTTCCTCTTAATATTGGGGCAGGACCAAGTGCAAATATTCTCATTAATTCAGCTGAATTTGCTAATAACTCTCTATATCTGACTGCCGGTAGAGACTCTGCTGTTTTGTTAGATGAATCTGGAAAATTATTGAGCTTAGACATATTAAAAAAGCACGGAATTCAGGTGCTCGGAATGGTTGATAAAAGTAGAGACAATCTGCTGAATCGACTGATGGCCATGGAAAAGCAAGCGCTTTCAAATTTAAGTGAGAGTGTTAAGGATTTTCTTTTTATAGGTGGTAGTTCAAAGACCAGGTATATAAGCTACGGCGCTTTATTGGTGCTAGCGATGGTGGCCACTTCTCTTGGAACAAATACGAATACCGTAAAGGTTACTGAAAACCTAAGCAGCTTGGTTCACCCAATTAATTTATCTGTTGTAGATAATGCAATTTATGGAAACTTTGGAAGATTCACCACAAATCCTGATGGTGTAAATTACGAATTTACTGTTGAAGATAAAGTTCCCGGAAAGTTAAGCTTTATGACTGCAGGGCTAGACCTGAAAGGCGAGCTTGCTATTGAACTTAACGGTAGCGAAATCTATCAATCGAAAATAAAAGACAACTGTATTGATAATGGTTGCTCAAAATTGGTTCGAATCGATAGCGATAAATTTCATGTTGGAAGCAACACTTTAAAGTTTATTCATAAAGCACCTTTTTCAAGCTATTTAGTAGGGAAAGTCAAAATCGAACAACTTAAAGAAGTCGATGGTGCCCTTAAAAACAGAATACAGATGTACCTTAGCGAAGCTGAATCCCTTTACGAACAAAGAGGGTTGGGAATCGTAAATCTTCTTAAAAGTAAAAATTTAATTTCTAAAATTGAGAAGATTGGGAAAGACTTTTACCTATCAACGGAAACACTTGATAAAGCAAGGTCTATCTCGTTTAGAGTTGCCGAGTCAGAAGAGCAGTTTATTTCTGAGTTTTGGTTTACGATAGATCAAAAAATTAGTTTAGGAAAATACCGTTCAGCACTTGAGGACCTTGAGGAAATGTCGAAGCATTTTCCTGACGTTACTTCTGAGGTTGGAGGTAAAGTGATTCAATATACAAAAAGAGTAGAGAGTTTTCTATGAGCACTATAAATCAATTTAGCCTATTCAATTTAACTCAGAATGAACTAGTAAAAAGACTTAAGCTTGGAGAAATCTTTCAGGTGAGAAATGGAGTGAAGCTAAGAGCTCTTGATATGGATGGAAAGATTTTTGTTGAATCTGAATCTCGTGACAATGTTGTTGTCTTAAAAGATAAAGTTGTGATCGAGATGGCCCAAGGACAAACGGGTGATGAAATTACAATTGATAATGAAAGATTTGTTCTATTAAAAGAAGGACAGGTTTATATCAATGAAAAACCACTTGATATGACAAAATTAGCAGAGGCTCATCAGTTATCTGAAAATGCTCTACGCTTAATAGAAGAAGATTTTGAAAACAGACCGCTGAATAAATTAAAATTAGTCGTGTCTAATTCGGGACAAGAAGCAAAGGCCATCGTTGGTAAAAATAATTATAAGAGCCTAAAGGTAGCGGGTGGAATTCTCGCCGGTTTTGCAGTTCTCATCACTGGTTTAATGCTTATACCTGAACCTGCTCAAAATGTAGCTAAAGCAAATGTAAAACTCGAAAAATCCGACAGCTCTCAAGTTGAAGTTTTAGCGGCCACTAAACCAGTTGAGATGAAATCAAAATTGGTTGCGGAAAATGATCTTAAGACAGAATTAGAGGCTGCCAAAGAAATAGCAAAGGCTTGGACAGAAAAGTTTGAACAAGCAGCTAAGAGTCAGAATGAAGTAGAAAAATTTGATATTTATTCCTCCTTAATAGAGAGCGGTAAATCTCAACAGGAATTATGGGATGCTTATCCTGACTCAGATAAAATAGAGAAGTATTTCCAAATTAGAATTAATAAACTTCTAAGAATGATGACTAGTGAGAAAGTTGAAGATGCAACGAGAAAAGAAAGTCTTGAGGCATTAATGGCCAAAAAAGACCTGCTATCTGTAACGGATATAAAAAAGATTTCTAGTTACGAGTATGCTCTTTCTCAGAAAGTGAAAAGATCTTGGGTTAAAGCAGCTTTTGATCCGGCTGCCGTTAGAAGGGAGCTACTTGGGATTTCTAACTTATTACCTGAAGAACATAAATTGAAAGCCGAAATTAATGAAAAACTGGAGGCTCTTTAAAAGAGCCTCTGGATATTTAGTGATAAAACTTCTTCGTTAAAATTTCTCGATAAAGTATCGTTTTGATCTGATAGCTTGGTTGAGCGTCTTAAGCCGTAAGATCCATGAAGTAGGGTGCTTCCTTTACCATCTAAATTTGCATTGAACCCAAGACTCAATGAAAGCCCAAAGAGAGTCTCTTGATCTTTTTGAACATTAATATTATCTAGGTGAGCTCGATAAGATATTTCCCAGCGCAATTTATTGATTTCATTTGATAGATTTCTCGCTCCGACCTCTAGAGATTCTGCTGATAGATCACGATCACTTTTATATTGTGAAATTGCTATTAGGGAATAGAAACCTTTCTTACCTTTAGCGTATTCTATGTAAGGACCATTTAAATTTGAAGAATTGATGGACCTTTGTTTTACACCAAAGGCAATAATTGAATCACTTTCGTCTGTCTTATTAGATTCTTGAGTTATAGAGCTAATATACTCTTGCATAAGTTTAGCTTCTTTTCTCTCATCTTCTTGCTCAATTTGTTTTTTAAAGTTTGTCAGAAGAGGTGAAACCCATTTTTGTGGTTTATCAACTTCTACTGAAAAATACCTGACAGAAGATGCATCTACTCTTTGTTTTGATCTTGAATAGCGATAGATCCCACA
>CATLVA010000242.1 GCA_950060715.1 uncultured Oligoflexia bacterium
CCGATTCTAAAAGAAGGAATAAAAAACATTCTAGTTGGTCATGAAACATTAGTTGAAATTACGACGAAAAACGCTAAAGATGTATACCTAGATCACGATGAATTCGACGAAACGACAATTGATTTTTTAAAGAAATATTACCGTGATAAACGCCCGAAGCGAAGCTACCTTGATGACGTGTATAGCATCTTTGAGGGAGTCAAACTGGGTATGGGTAGTGCTATATATCCAAAACACCTTATAACTGATAAAAAAATTATCGTTAAAAACCCTAATAAAACAATGAAGTCACCTGTGTACTTAGTAACTCACGACTTAGACTATCAAACGAAACTCCATCAGCTTACTGAGCAAAAGCTTATTGAGTCTTTTTCCAAGTCTTTAAATTAATTACTTATATCGCTCTTGTAGATAGTCTTCATACTTCTGCTGCTTATCAATCTTGATTGTTCCATCAATTTCGATAATACGGTTTCCAACAGATTGCATAAAGTAATGATCGTGAGTTGATAATAAAACAGTGCCTTGGTAACGCTCAACACCTTTATTCACAGCAGTGATACTTTCAAGGTCTAAGTGGTTAGTTGGCCCATCAAGAATAATAACATTAGGTTTTGAAAGCATCATTTTTGAAAGCATACAACGAACCTTCTCCCCTCCTGATAAAACATTTGTACTTTTAAGAGCTTCTTCCCCAGAAAAAAGCATTTTTCCTAGAAAACCTCGGATATAGGTTTCGCTTTTATCTTCTGAATACTCTCTAAGCCAATCAATGAGGTTATCAGTGGATTGAAAATATGGTTCGTTATTTTTTGGAAAGAAACTCACGCCAGTGGTAACACCCCATTTGTATTCACCAGCATCAGGCTCCATTTCACCGCCTAAAATTGAGAACAAGGTAGAAATCGCCATATCGTCCTCAGACAAAAATACAACTTTATCACCTTTATTTAGGTAGAAGCTTACGTTATCAAGAACTTTTCTTCCGTCTATAGTCTTCGTCAAACCTTTCACTTCAAGTATTTCTTTTCCAGCTTCTCTCGCTTGCTCGAAATGAATGAAAGGATATTTTCTCGAACTAATCGGTAGGTCATCAAGCTCTAATTTATCTAATTGCTTTTGCCTAGATGTTGCTTGTGAGGACTTAGAAGCGTTAGCGCTAAACCTCGCAATAAATGCCTTAAGCTCTTTTGCTTTATCCTCTGCTCGTTTTTTCTGATCAGAGCGCAGTCTTTGGGCAAGTTCACTAGACTCTTGCCAAAAATCATAATTTCCAGTGTAGATCGTCACTTTCTTAAAATCTAGGTCTGCAATATGAGTACAAACTTTATTTAAAAAATGCCTATCGTGAGAGACAACAATTACGGTATTTTCAAACTTCATCAAGAAGTCCTCAAGCCATTTAATCGCCATGATATCTAAGTGGTTGGTAGGCTCATCTAATAGTAAGATGTCTGGGTTTCCAAATAGGGCCTGCCCCAGTAGAACCTTCACTTTTTCTGGAGCTTTCAAATCTTTCATTGATTTTTGATGAAGATCTTCTTTAATGCCAAGCCCATTTAAAAGAATCGCCGCATCAGATTCAGCTTCCCAGCCATTCATTTCGGCGAACTCTGCTTCTAATTCAGCTGATTTAAGTCCATCTTCTTCAGTAAAGTCTTCTTTAGCATACAATTCTTCTTTCTCACGAATAAGTTGATGAAGACGCTGATTTCCCATGAGGACAGTTTCAAGCACTGTATGAGAGTCAAATTTAAAATGATCTTGTCTTAAAACAGAAAGTCTCTCCCCTGGGGTGATGCTTACATGTCCAGTATTAGGTTCAATTTCACCCGAAAGAATTTTAACAAATGTAGATTTCCCTGCTCCATTGGCCCCAATAAGTCCATAGCAGTTACCCGGTGCAAATTTAATGTTAACGTCATCAAAGAGCTTTCGCCCCCCAAAACTAAGAGATATATTTTCTGTAATAAGCATAGGTTTTTATAGAGATTTGACACCGAGTAGTAAAGGACTTTATTAAATTCCTAATAGGTGTGCCCCACTACCTTTTTTCGCTAATTTATCCTCTGGATTCCTCAGAGGACAGTCCTGTAAAGAAAGACACCCGCATCCGATACATAATTGCAATTGATTTTTCATTCTTTGAATCAATTCTAGCCTTTCAGTTAAAACCCTATCAAGACTCTTAGCGAGTTTATTCCAATCACTGGCCTTTAATTCTTCTTTATCTTTAATTGACTTAAATACCTCACCAATTTCATCGAGCGTGAGTCCTATTTTTTGAGAGACTTTAATATAGCTTAAAATTCGCAATTCTCTACGATGAATCAGTCTTTGATTTGCAGCATTTCTGGTGGTTCGCAGGAGTCCCTTGGATTCATAAAAATGAAGTGCTGAGATAGCTATTCCACTTCTCTTAGAAATCTCTCCCACCGTTAAGAAGGTCTTTTCTACATCAGTTTTAGTTTTTTGTTTTTTCACTGCTTGACCTCAAGTTTACTTTAGGAAGTATAAACTACCTTTGAAATATCATTTTAACAATTCAATTGGAGGTAAAAAATGAAAAATGCACTTATAACGGGTGGTGCAAGAGGAATAGGATCTGCCATCTGTAATCGCCTAGCTGCCGATGGCCACCGGGTATTTATTAATTACGTTAAAAACGCTGATGCCGCAGAAAGTCTAGCAATTAAAATTCGCGATAATGGAGGGGAGGCTTACACTATTCAGGCAGATGTTAGAGATGAAGTAAGCATAAAAAAAATGTTTAACTCTATAGAGGAAGAATATGGAACAATAGATATTCTGGTCTCTAATGCAAATATGAACTTCACAGCAAAGCCATTTTTAGAGCAAACCTGGGAAGAGTTTTCTCAAAAATTAAACGACGAAGTCTACGCGTCCTATCAAACAGCTCAAATAGCAGCGAAACAAATGGCCTCAAAAAAATATGGCCGATTAATTTTTATTTCAAGCACTCTCTCAGAGGCACCTGCTCCTAATTTTATAGCACATGGTACGGCGAAAGGAGCACTTGATAGTTTTAATAAGTATCTTGCTCAAGAACTTGGCCCCCAAGGAATTACTTCTAATATAGTAGCCCCAGGTTTAGTTTTAACTGATGCGACAAAAGAGGCTCCTCAAGAATTTAAAGAATTTATTCGCTCAATGACTCCAACTCAAAAAATAGCAGTACCCGAAGATGTTGCAAACACCGTTTCATTTTTGGCAAATGAAAACAGCTCTCATATTACAGGGACCTATATACCGGTATGTGGTGGCGCCTATTTAGCTTAAAAAAAAAGGGCATCTAAATAGATGCCCCTTCTTTTTATGATTTGATAGAATCTATTAATAAATTATTTACCGCAACAAAATCTTCGGAGTTAAGTGGCTCGTTAGGTCCGGTCTTAACGACTCTTCCTATAGTATTCATTCCGATATAAGAGAGTTGTGTTCTCAACGCCATTAAAGCATGAAAACCTCCTCCTCCACTTGCTGTTGCTAGTGCCACGGTTTTACCATTTAAAACCGCTCGCCAATCGGAACCACCACTTACACTAATCCATGCTAATAAATTTGTCACAACAGGTGGAATGCCACCATTGTATTCAGGTATAACGAATACAAAACCATTAGCTTTAATCAGGGTAGACAAAAGACCTGAAAGATTCTTTGGCGTGCCTTTTGCTTGAGCTATATTTGAATATAGAGGCAGGTCTAGCTCTACTATATCAATCAGCTGACAATTAATTCCCGCCTGCTCATTTAGGTACTCATTAAACTCATTCGCTAATTGAAGATTTTTGTTATTACTACCGGCCAGTACCACTACTTCTGACATTTTAATTCTCCTGTGCCTTGGAAAGTTCCCTGTTTACAAAGTCCCAATTGACGAGCTTCCAAAATGAATCGATATAATTTGGCCTGGCGTTTCTATAATCCACGTAATAAGCATGCTCCCATAC
>CATLVA010000243.1 GCA_950060715.1 uncultured Oligoflexia bacterium
TTTTACCGGGACTTCAGGCCATCAGGTCAACATTTACCCACGGTAAGCATTTAAAGAAAGTTGAAATAAATATGCAAGCCCAAGCAAGCAGCCAACCACCAACTTTTACCCAAGAAGCAATGGAACAAGGGATGCTAGCTAGTTTTCACTACCCTATATTAGGTATCATAAGGAAATTTCACGCTGAAAATATTTTCCTCACAGGTGGAAACGGACAGAGACTAGCTGAGTTTTTAAAAACTCAAGGTGACTTCAAAATGGCCTATTCCGCCGAGCTACTTCACCGCTCTCTTTGTTTTATCGCCAAAAGGATGCTCACATGAACTATGTTTTAGCGGTATGCGGTTCAGTATCTGCCTATAAAGCTTGTGATGTTTTACGAGGTCTTTTAAAAGCTGACCACCAGGTGAAAGTTGTCCTCACTAAAGGAGCTGCTAAATTTGTTCGCCCAGAGATCTTTGAGTATTTAGGTGCTGAATATGTTTATAACTATGATGATGATTTTAAGAAACGTGAGGATACAATTCTTCATATCGATTTAAAACATTGGTTGGATCGATTGGTAATCGCACCAGCTTCGGCAAATACTTTGGCAAAACTATCATATGGCATGGCCGATGACCTACTGAGTTCTCTTTTTTTAAGTGTTGAAGACAAAGATAAAATTATTTTTCCAGCCATGAATACTTCGATGCTAAATAATTCACGCACTCAAGACAATCTAGCGAGGCTAAGTGCTCTCAATCGTACTTTTATTCATCCAACTATTTCAGGTGTACTCGCCTGCGGAGATGAGGGAGAGGGAAAGCTTCCCCTGCCGGAAGATATTGTAGAGTTTCTTGAAGCTTTTAGTTTTGAAAAAAAGCCACAAAAGGTCTTAGTTGTTACGGGTGCGACTAAAGCTCCCCTTGACCCGGTAAGGTATTTAACGAATCCATCTTCAGGTAAAACTGGGATTGATCTGGCCAAAGTATTTCTGGCCAATGGTCATCGAGTGGATCTGATAGCAGGGGAAGACACGAACATCCCACTTGGGCTTTTAAATAATCCTAACCTTAATGCAGTGAAAGTTATGACGACAAAGCAAATGTTTGCCGAGGTTCAAAAGTATTTTTCAGACTGCGATTATTATATTTCTCCAGCAGCGATCAGCGATATTGCCTTTAAAATGGCCGGCACCAAGATAAAAAAAGCAGATAGTCCAAGTTTTGATTATGAATGGGACGTGGATATATTGCGAGAAGTTTTGAAACTTCGAGACAAGCAAAAGATTGTAGGTTTTGCAGCAGAAACTCAAGTCACGGAAAAAGTTGTGCGAGAGAAAATCGAGCGAAAACCAGTAGACCTCCTGATTGCAAATGAGGTATCTAACGGAATTGAATCAGAATTAAAGGGTTTTAAAGCTGACGCAAATATTTATTTCTTCGTGAAAGACGGTGTCTTAGGGGAAAAAGAATTTTTAACAAAAAAACAATTAGCTAGTAAAATATATCAGTATTTAAATGAAAGTAATTAGTACGATTGAAGAATTAAAAAATGAGAGGCTTAATTTGGGCCCTAAGGTTGGGTTTGTACCAACCATGGGAAACCTACATGCGGGTCATTTAAGACTCTTAGAGAACAGTCTCAAGCTTTGTGATCACCATATCGTTAGCATATTCGTAAATCCTACTCAGTTCGGTGAAGGAGAAGACTTTGAAAGCTATCCTCGAACACTTGAAGCTGATTTAGAAAAAATTAAATCCATATGTCCTGAGGCCATTATATTTACTCCGGCCACAAAAGAGATTTATGGTGATGAGGTAGTTAATTATTTTAAAGCTCCGGCAATTGCCGATATGCTTGAAGGAAATTTACGTCCCGGTCATTTTGATGGTGTATTGACGATTGTGCATAAGCTATTTGAAATCGTAATGCCAGACCATGCTTTTTTTGGAAAAAAAGATTACCAACAATTGAAACTGATCTCTGAGCATGCCAAAAACTATTTTCCGGCACTAGAAATCCACCCGGTAGAAATAGAGCGAGAAGTCAGTGGCCTGGCAATGAGTTCAAGAAATGGATACCTCACCCAGGATCAAAAAGACGAAGCGATTACACTTTACCGAACACTAAGTTTTATTGAGAAAAAACTTATCACCGAAAAGGACCTTAGAGGTTCATTAGAATATATACAACAAACGTTGGAAAACGATGAAAGGTTCAATTACCTTTCTATTAGAAAGCAAAGTGACCTCACTCCTCCATTGGATATGAGTTCACCTCTTGTGATACTAGGAAATTTCCAACTAGGGCAAATTCGCCTATTAGATAATATTGAGGTTTCAATTTGAGTACTTTTGAAGAATACCAGTTAAGTCGTGACGACAAGGCTACATTAGTAAGTATAGTGTGTGAGAATTTTGAGTTTCACAAAGACATCAACCAAACGATGACGTCTCTGGATGAATTGCGTGAGTTATTGAGAACGCTTGGAATTGAAGCTGGTGAACAACATTATCAAAATAAGAAAAAGCTAGAGCCGGCGACGATTCTTGGCGAAGGAAAACTTGAAGAAATCGCAGAAGCTGCTAGAGCTGAAGGTTCGAATGTTTTAGTTTTTGATTTTGAACTTACCGCCAGTCAAATGCGAAACATCAAGAAAATCACTAAGCTTGAAGTACTTGATCGCTGCCTTGTCATTTTGGAAATCTTTGCTCAACACGCGCGGACAAAAGATGCGAAAATTCAGATAGAAATTTCGAGACTTAATTATATGCTTCCTCGTCTTCAGACACTTTGGACTCACTTTTCAAAACAAAAAGGTGGTATTGGTTTAAAAGGTGAAGGGGAACAACAACTCGAACTAGATAGAAGGATTATTAGAAACCGTATTGCGAGTTTAAAAAAACAATTGATTGAAGTTCAAGTTTCAAGAAAAGAACAAAGAAAGCGCAGAGAAAATAATGTCGTGACCGCAGCTTTAATTGGTTATACCAACGCCGGTAAATCAACTTTAATGAATAAGCTTTGTAAGGTGAATGTTTTATCGGAAGATAAATTATTTGCCACCCTTGATTCAACTTTTAGAACACTTAATCCTGATTCGAAGCCGCCAATGGTTTTAATTGATACAGTTGGATTTATTCAAAATCTGCCGAACACGCTTGTAGAGGGTTTTAGAACAACTCTTGAATCGGCACTTGAAGCAGAACTTTTGATCATCGTTTGTGATCTTTCTGACCCTAATTACAAGAAGCATTTAGATGTTACTCAAGAAGTTATTTCAGAATTAAATATTGAAGAGAAAGATCAAATCATTGTCTTCACGAAAAAAGATAAAATTGAAAATGCTTTTTTACCAAAGATTGCCATGAGAAATTATAAGGCAAGCTTTTTAGTAAATTCTCTTGATGAAGAAGATATTCATAACCTTAGAGAGTATATTATCGATTACTTTTTATCGAAGCAGGATCATTATGACTTGTTCATTCCTTTCGAAGAGGGCAGTGCGCATTCAAAACTTATGTCGCAAGCCAATATCATAAAGCAGCACTATCACGAGAATGGGACGTTTTACCGGGTGCGCATTCCAGATTTTCTATTTAACCAACTTGCGTTAAATCATTATTTGCTTTCGCCGCAAGACCCAATGTTAAAATACTTTAAATAGGGACTTGTCACAAAGTATGAGCAGGTATAGTATTTCGCCTTCCCTTTTGAGGCGAGATATTACATGAACCCAGCTTATAATAAAAAATTAAACAAGAAGTTAAAGAAAGAGTTGAGCAAAAGAATTAGAGAAACTTTTGACAACACGATTGATAACCCAGTTTTAAAAGCTCACAGAACGTGGAGCATTTTAAGCGAACAATTATTAGCTATGCTTGGTGAAGAAGTTCACACTCAATGGTTTAAAAGTGCTCAGCCTTT
>CATLVA010000244.1 GCA_950060715.1 uncultured Oligoflexia bacterium
ACTGGCGCTATGCTGGGATACGAGATAGCCCCTACCATTAAAGAGAATCCAAATGCTGTTGATGGACTAGGAAGAATCCTCTCTGGTGGGATTGCAGATACAGGACAAGATTCAATTTTTAAACGTATGCAATGGGGATTTAGTAAGTCTCGAGTCGTCTATGTAAAGTCTCCAAAAGATCCAGAGCCTCCAAGATTCTTTCAAACCATGTGGCCAGCTTGGAATAACGCGCCAGCGCGAGCATCGCTCACAGATTTTTTTGGACCAGAAAGTAAGCTTTATAAGACAGCTTTAGGTTTTGATAAATTATTGGGAAAAAGATAGGCCTCACTCGAATCGCAAGGCCTTATAGAAAAACTATTCAGATTTCATATTGAAGTCAGCAGCATCTGGCCCTGACATAGTATTCACTTGGCTATTTAAACCTTGAGATTTTTTAGCAAAGCTTTTTCCTGTTTCAACAGCTTGTGTGTAAGTTTGAGTGTCACCTGAAAGTGCTGCAGAAATTGATGTGATTTTTGATTTAATTTGAGAACCGAAAGCTCCCATAGTAGCAATTACTCCAACGGCTACTAGTACTAGAATTAGTCCATACTCCGTTAGAGCTTGACCGTTTTCATTTTTCATTAGTTTTGCTAATTTCATCCTTATCTCCTAAATGGCTTTATCTTCTTTTCATGGAAACTCTATCTTTGTGCGCTGCAAAATTCAATGAAAAGCCCGAAATAGTGAAAAAATTTCTCGTTTTTGAAAATTCCAAATCTCATTATCAGACGTGCTAAAATAAGATAAACCATAGAAATCAGGATGATTTGTGTTAATAAGGCCTCTAGTCTTTCTCCTTATAATAATCGCGTCAGCTCAGGCGGCTACTATTGATATTTTAAAAGGCATTGCTCCTAAGGCTTCAATTTACCCAACAGTCTACGGATTAAACAATCAGTATCTACCGCAATATTCTTTTCAATGGTCAGGAAAATCTGAAAGTTTAAAAGCTCAATTAGAAAAATCTCTGGAAGATAAATATGATGTTCATTTGCAAAAGCTTCCAAAGGGAGAGGTGATAAGCCTTCTTCCTAATAAGGAAACTCTTTGTAAGGAATACAAAAAATGTAATTTAGGATTTGTGGCCCTCATTCAAGAAAGAGTGAATCATACTAAACTCATTAGTTTCGTGAAAGCCTTTGATAAAAGTTGGGCTTCGGTTCAAGATTCCTCTCAATTAAAAAAGCTTTTGGAGACTTCCCACAGTAAAAATTTGAATGTTTTCAACACTCAGCTTCAGCAGGTGTCTAAAACAGATTTTATTATGGAGGGGTATATGAATACTTCCATTACTGGTGGGAGTTCACTGGGCTTTAATGAAGTTATGCAAAAACTCGATGACAATCTTCAAAAGAATTCTAAACGTTTGGGAAGTATAGAGAAGCAATCATGGGAAGAAGGTGAAACCTTGAGTGCTCTATATCAAACCAAAACAGGTTCGGTATTTGTTTTAGTTCAGAAGGCAGCGACAGGCAGTACAGTTCAGATTCAAAAGACTCACAAGCTTGATCAAAAACAATTTAGTGAATTAGTAAAAAAGAAAAATATAATATTTTAGGAAAAACTATGAGTTTGGTAGAAAAATTTAAAGCATCACCCCTATATCGCTATGAAGCAGTGATAATCATTTTGGCGGTATTATTAGGAAGTATTGGAGCTGCGATTCAACATGCGAATAAAGTGGCCTTAGAAGAGAGAATAAGAGAGCAGTTCCAAACTGTGGCCGTTTTAACAGTAAATAAAAACCTAGAGGCTTCCACAATTCTAAAGCCCGAACATCTTGATGTCGTTCAGGTTCTTCGTTCTTCTCTAACTCCAAATATGATGACAGCTGATCTTTCAACTAAAGCACTGGATAAAGCTCTAAAGATCGCTATGCTTCCCGGAGACCCCATAATGTTTTCATCTCTTGAGGGAGGGTTAACTAAAGGAACTATGTCAGAAAAGATTCCCATGGGTAAAAGACTTTTTGTCCTAATGATTGCTGATCCTTTAACTTCCACAGGTTTTATTCACCCAGGCGACAAAGTAGATATATTGGCGCAAATGGATTTTCCTGGAAAGGGAAATACGACATTTACAATCTTAGAAAATATTAAATTGATCGCAGTTGGAAAAGATGTCGATCAGAAAAAAGGCTCTGAAGGAACGAAGGTTAGTTTTTTTGTCACTCCAGAAGAAATGGAGCGACTAAGGTTTGCTCAAAGAGAAGGAAAGTTTTTTATCTCACTTAGAAATCCGCTTGACCAAGAAAAGGGACAAGTCAGTAAGGGAGTTAATATGGATACCTTCTTATTGATGGATAGAGTTTATGAGTCAGCTGAACAGAAAGTAAAAATTAAGAGTAGAAATGAAAAGAAAAAGAAACGATAGCGGCCAAGCTTTAGTTGAGTACGTATTAATTGCCACGATGACTGTTGTCACAGCTGTAGGGGTTATGAAGCTAATAGGTGCCGATGTGGGGTTTGTGAATCAAGTGGCTGCGCTATTTGAAGGTAAGTTGAGTTTGTTTTCATTTGTATTGTCTCTACCTTACTAAAGGATAAAGTTTGCAAGAATTAGGAAAAATTAGCTGGAAAGATAAAAGAAAAGATAAGGTCTTAACTCTAAAAGAGGGCAAATACCTTATTGGAAACTCTGAGTACTGCAATGTTTTTTTAGATGATGAAACTGATAATCCAGAGATAACTGCAACTGTACAAGTGAGCAAAGAGACTCTTGTTTTTAAGGTTATAGGCTCAGAACTAAAGGTGCGCTATGACGGCGAAGTGATGGCGCCAGGAGAAGAACTTGAAGTCGGCCTTCGCGCAGAAATCGTAATTGGTAAATATAGAATTAAAATAGAGCGTGTATTTGATTCAATTGAAGATAATGAACCTATAAAACAGCTTGACTGGGAAACTGGAAAACCAGGTACGCTTAGATTATTTGTGGCCAGAAAACTTTTAGACGGCTTGAAGTTAGAAGGGATAAATCTCGATCAGCTCGACTCAGAAAAAGTTCGGGGTCAAATTAAAGGAAAATTAAAAGAAGTAATTGCTGGGATAAATTTTGATCCAAAAACAGAAGGTATAACTAAGCTTGAATTAGAAAATGATGTTTTTGACGATGTCATAGGACTTGGCCCTTTGGAAAAACTTTTGGTTGATCCTGATATTACTGAAATAATGATTAATCGCTATGATCAAGTCTACATCGAGAAAAAAGGTAAATTAACTCTTTCTGACGTGAAGTTTAGTTCCGAGAGAAGTTTATTATTTGTTATTGAAAGAATTGTCTCCTCTGTTGGAAGAAGGGTAGATAATTCTTCTCCTATTGTCGATGCTCGTCTGATGGATGGGTCGAGGGTCAATGCTGTTATTCAGCCAATATCTTTACAAGGTGCTTGCTTAACTATTAGGAGATTTTCATCCACTCCAATATCAATAGATCAACTCATAGAATGGAAATCAATCACTCCACTGGTAAGAGATTTATTTCAACTTTTTGTAGAAAGTAAGTTTAATATCGTGGTAAGTGGGGGAACTGGTTCAGGAAAAACGACTCTATTAAATGCTCTAAGCTCTTTTATTGGTAAAGACGAGAGGATTATTACGATTGAAGATGCAGCTGAGCTTCAAATTCAGCAGGAACATTTAATAAGTATGGAGACTCGTCCTGCTAATATTGAAGGAAAGGGTGAAATCTCAATACGCGATCTTGTGAAAAATAGTCTTCGTATGAGACCAGATAGAATAGTCGTTGGAGAGTGTAGGGGAGGAGAGGCCCTTGATATGCTTCAAGCAATGAATACCGGTCACGACGGATCTCTTACTACAGGACACGCGAATAACCCCGATGATATG
>CATLVA010000245.1 GCA_950060715.1 uncultured Oligoflexia bacterium
TGATGGAAGCACTAAAACCAGAAAAAGAAAGATTGAAGCCATTTTTCATACTCCAGTTTTTGAGGGTCATCTAAAAATTCAAAGCGGGAACTCCGAAAATATTTTAAATTACCGACTTATTAAAAATCTAACTCCAGGGCCCAGGCCATTAGTGATTGTATTTCCTCCTATCATGGGTGCAACAACAGTAGACAATTCCGTGGCCAAGCAACTCGCTAAAAACGGCGCACATGTTGTCCATATTGAGCTACAAGACCTATTTACCAAACCAAGACCACTTAAAGAATTACAGGCAAAATTTTGTGCCCTACTTCTGTCTTCTAAGATACTTGTAGAAAACCTCGGAGCTTCCCAAGATCTTCTTATCGATGAAAATAAAATCGGAGTCTTTGGGGTAAGTTTAGGAGGAATCGTTGGTGCGACCTTAGCGGGAATCACCGATAGGATAAAATCCGCCTATCTTTTAGGGGCAGGAGGAAATCTATCTTATATTTCCCAAAACAGCACTAGAGATTCAGTAAGCCAATTAAAAGACTTTATTCAATCACAAGATGAAAAATTTAAAAAACTTGATTTAGAAAACAACGATAATACATGGATAAAATATTCAGCTCCTTATTTTGAGGTGCTTGATCCATTGAGCTTTACTGACCAGCTTAAAAATAAAAAAGTTTTTATGCTGATGAGTTCAGAGGATACGACTGTTCCTTTTGTCACTCAGTTTGAGTTATGGGAAGCACTTGATAGACCAGAACATATGCTTTTTAGTATGTCGCATATATCTATGATTGTTCGCTGGTTTTTAGAAGAGAGAAACCATATGGTGGACTTCTTTATTAATTAGTCCTCTGCCAGTTGATTTAAATAACGAATAATATCCTCACGCTCATTTTGTTCAAGATCATCAGCTGATCCAAGAGGCATTTCACCTTTTAAAACTCGCTCTGATAAATATGCCTCAAAATCCCCTTCCGCAAGTCTTACTCGAAGAAGCGCCTTAGCTTTATCTTTCTCATCTTGAGAGTTCTTCTCGCTTGGAATGAACAATAGATCATCTGGTAGCCTCATTAGCTGAGTAGGATTATTGGGGGAATGACAAAGAACACATTTGCCTTTTTGGTGGTTGTTAACTAGTTTTTTTCCCCTTTCAACTGCTAGCTCGTCGCCAGCTTGAAGAATCTCATCAATAGATTTTTTAAATTCCACTGCCTCAATTTTTGCTTCATCATTTAGGTCAATTTTTTCAACGCAATTATCTTTTTGTTTAGGAATATAATTTATCGCATGCTCTATCGCGTCTCCTCGAAGAAATCTACAAGTAAAACCATAGTTTGTTGTGTTGCTATTTGATCGTGTTCTCGAAATTTCAGGATTTATATCATCAATGCATTTATAGTTATCTCCATAAATATATTTGTCATCTGAAAGAAAAGAGTTCTTTCCCATTACATCTTTAAATATCAATCCAGAAACAATTGAAAATATATCTAATTCTTCTCGCTCTTGTCCTCTTCCATACACAGCGGAGTGAAATGCAGGATCATCTTTTGAATTGAAATTCAGTGACCAATCACCTGCCTCCATTCCAATTTTTTTACCAAAAGCATATAGAAGAGGATTATAATCCCAGGTTCTCATGTCTACTCCAGATAATTTACTTTTTCTACCATTAGGAATAATTTCTATTTTTTCACCCAAAATTTGTTCGTATAGCTCCTTTTCCTTGGGACGTAAGCAACCCACAGATTCTGCGGCAAGTAGGTGTTTTAGTTTCTCGTACTCAGGGCTTGCTTTAATCTGCTTAAATATTCGTCGCGCATTCAACTGCGATAATGCTTTAGTAAGGCGTAGATTTGTCCTTACAGAGAGATTTCCAAGAGGTGTCCTACTCCACGTCCGATAAGGATAAGCATCTATAACTTCTTGCTTAATATCTAAACTCAATCCTTCTTTGTCTGCCTTTCCATATCGACTATTAATCATTTTGAGGAATGCAGACTTAGCTTCGTAATCTACAGCATTTTCAGTGGGGACTGTTTCGTTCGATTGGAGCTTAGGCCAAGGAAGACTTGAAAAACATGGGTTATCTTTTTGCAAGTCTTTAAACTGCTTGAAGTACTCAGCCTGTCTTTTGGCGAATTCTTCATAGTCTTTAAGCTTGCATTTATTAGGGTTATCAGAAGGGTTACCGTACCCTGGCATGCGGAATTCTTTCGCATAGTCATCAAAACCACCAAAGACTGAAATTCCCTGACCTTCTTTGCAGTCACTCCAAGTAGAGTATCCTTGCCATATAGGCTTTAATGAAACTTCCCCGTTAATCTCATTTTGATAACTATGACATCTTTTACAAGATTGTTGATTGTATTTAACTCTATGATCTGATTTAGATTTTTTTGATAAATCATAACTAACAGTTTCAAATTTATCTTGATCATCGTTATAGTAGAGAACCTCTACTTTATTGTAGGTTTTGTTTTCAGGATGACATACATAGGACATGATTATTTTAGCATCAGCCGAAAATCTAAGGACTCTAGGCCATAATGCACTTACTTGTCCCTCTCCCTCACCTCGATGTAAACTTTGAGAACTCGTGACGAAGGTAAATCCTTGCATTACCCCTTCTGGAATTTTAGCATTAAAATCATTTATGTCTTTTACATCATCACTTGCCGCGATTTCAGACAAAGTCTTAATATCAAACGGCTTCTCACCGCAGGTTGGATTTATACCAAAATTTTTCTGCCAATAATTATCCTCTGCTTGTATCGTTACAGAAGAAAAGATAAATAAAAATGAAAAAATAAGATGCTTATTCACAAGTTAGAGTCCCACCTATATTTTTTTCATTTAACTGATATTTCAAGAACTGAAGTTGAAGTCTTTGTCCAGGCATCAACTTGAACACTTTACGATCTCCTATGAAATAGGAAACTCCATCTTGAGCGTATTTTGGCACTATTTTTTTTGATTCTTTTCTACTAACTGAATTTAATGTTCGACTTCCGGAGCATTCCTGGTTTTTACAGTTCAACTCATAGAGATAAAATTGCTTATTATCATCCTGAAAATTTTCTTTAAGCTTAAAACTAAAACGAGAAGCACTTCCTTTGATAGAAAAACTTCCCCAGTCTGTTCTAATTAATTTCTTATCAGAGTTGAATTCTGTAGTCGTAACTTTTTTTGAGGAGAAATTTTCTGCAAATATACAGTTCATCGCCAAAGCATGCTGGCCAAACATAAAAATAAGGCTTGATAAGAGTAATTTCATCACCCTTTATATCGGACTAAAGCACGCTCTTCTTTATTAACTGTGCAAATAGCTCTACTTTAAACTTAGTTCAATATTTTTATCACCAAGTTTAACTGGTTTTTCGGTAGAGACCTCTACACCCGACTTATCCATCACGCTTCCATTAGGGCTAATTCTCGCGGTAATCTTAAAAGGACCTTCAAATGGCAGTCCTTTCATCATTTGATCTGATTTATCGAGGGTGAATTTCACAGGGAACTTGGGAGATTCAATCTTTTTCACAGCTAGCGGCATACGCATAGAGCCATCAAATTTCTTTGCAAAGATATAGAGTACTCCAGCAGGAGCGCTACCTTTAACTTTAACAACTCCACTGATTGAGTTTGCCATCGCCAAATTAGATGCCATAAGTAGTGTAAGTATAAATAATTTCATGAGTTCTCCTTATTTAGTGCTATAAAATCAATTCCCATATCTAAGGTCAATAGACTTGACATTAAAATCTGTTGATTGAGACAATAATTCCATGAAACGCTTCGCCTACCTTGATATTGAAGCCACCCACACGAATTGGCGAGACGCTGAGATCATTGAAATTGCGTTTATTATTAAAGATGAAAATGGCAAAGACCT
>CATLVA010000246.1 GCA_950060715.1 uncultured Oligoflexia bacterium
TTTTTTCTGAATCTTCAAAAAAAACTTCAATCTTGTTTGTCCCAATTATTTTTTGTACAAACCCATATCCAAATTTCAAATGAGAAACATAGTCTCCGATATTGTGAGAAGAGCTGCGGTCGTAATCAACAAACTTTTTGACTGATTTTTCTCTACCAGCTTTCAAATAAGAAACTTTTGCGGACTTGCTTGCCCATGCAAGAGCGACTTTGCTCATTAAAACACTCTCGGTTTTGCTTCATTTACAACGATTGTGCGCCCATTAAAATCTCTTCCGTCCAGTTCAGAAATTGCACCGAGTGCCGCTTCTCTACTTCCCATTTCTACAAAAGCAAAACCTTTACTTCTGCCAGTATCTCTATCTGTAATTAGCTTACATGAAGAAACAGTTCCATATTGCGCAAAAACATCTGCAATAGTACTTTCTTCAGTATTAAATGAAAGATTTCCAACATAAATTTTGTTACTCATTCTATCTCCTTTGATAATTTTGAGTGTGCGCAGGTATCAAATTGATACAGGAATGCGCAAAACAGGCGAAAAAACATGCCTGTCTAATTTTATAATTTCTGAACTAAATTTTACGAATGATTTGGTGACTTGACTTAGAGAAATGAAACTAAAACGAACGGAAAAAAATATTCTTGTGTAGACAGTTACACATAAATCAATCGGAAGATACCTTTATTAGATTAACTCGCAAAGTTTCTCTCTTAATTGATCATGAATCTTGTATATAGGCTTAAGTTTTCTTTCCAGTATTCGTCTTTTTCCATAGAATAAGAGGCTGAAACCATGGTCAATTTCAAAGTTTTCTCTGTAATCTTGCGCTTTTAGAAAGTTTATATAACTATCAGGAAAACCTCTCTCATGTGATGCCTTAATCATATTATTAAGGTAAATTTTTGAGGGAAATAAATCAAATTTCGGTCTTTGTACAAAATAGCACCACGCTTTTTGCCTTTTCTGCGAGCTATCCACAAAAACTTCAACTTCTTTTCTTTCATAAGCACCAAATCCACACCATTCTAATGTATCAAGGAGCGCCAGTGATAATCTATCCATTTTATACAGAACTCCCCATACCTCACCATCTTGCTTGGGGTGAACTCCTGCATACCCTTTCTTCTTGTACTCATTGGAAAGAGAAAATTTAACTTCATGATTCATTAATACAGCATTACCAATTTCTTCAACATTCATCTGTCGATCTTCAAATCTTTTTACAGATAGATTAGCGCCATAGCCAAAATAATAATGAGAACGTTCACTTCTTTTCAAAACTTTAACGATCTTTTGAAGAGTATGCTTAACTGCTCTTTGCCTTAGAATACTAAGCATGTGCGAACCTTAGATAAAATATTGATAGAAAACCGCGACCTGACTAGCACTACTGTCTATCTTAGCGTCACCAATCTTAACACTATTTTGATAGGATTCACCTCTAAGACCTATATTGTGAGTTTCATTTATTAGATAATTTAAACCAAAATCCCATTCCATATAACTAGCATTGGTATCATCCTTTTGACTTTTTCCATTTTGAGTATACTTGGCTACCTGAAATCCATTACCAAATGAAATTTTAAAATCATAAGTAAAGTTTGTAGTAAGCATATGCAGTCCTGCATAACCCACACTGTAAAATAGATTCTTAGTCTCTAAGTTCTCTATATAACTAGAAGACGTGCTATTAATTGAATTAAACCCAAACATGGATTCACTTTGTTCCTGATTCAATTTTGGAAATTTAGATAGCGTATCGACATATCCCACAGTTCCCAGCCAACTAGATATATAATTTGAACCTGTAAGAGCTCTTTCTTTCCTGGCAGCTTTAGGGTTATTTAAAACTCTATTGAAAACATGATTAAAATAATGAGTAACTCTAAACAATTGCTTTTTGACTTTATAGTCTTCAAAAAAGATGTCCTTCTCCGTCAAGGGTCCTTCATTAATATTGGCACCAACAAACTCTGCTTGATGATAAGTTAATTCAAAATCTTTAATCTGAGTCTTTAAGAAAAAATCATGATAGCGAGATTGCTTAATGCCCTCTTGATTATTTCTTCCACCTTGGAAAGTCACGCCAAAATCAAACCAACTCGTTAGTAGCGTGATATTTGTACCAGCAGAAGAATTAGTTTGAAAATCAACTTCCTTTTTTCCAATAGTATAATAAGAGTTTAAATTCGGGTTGATACTACGAATTCCAACACCATCCACCTTCTGAGCAAAGACGTGGGTACTTAGTAAAAAAGTAAAGAAGGCCAATATTTTCATAAGTTCATTATGCCAAAAAATAATAGTCTTTACGGATTGAATGGAATTATTTCATAGGGTGTCTAATTTTCGACACATTTAATAAAAAATTTAAAAGGGAAAATTTTTCGCTAATTGCTATCCTCACAGAATCTTCACCAAAAAATCAAGATAGCCTCCCCGTCTCCGATAGATAAGTTTACATTACACATTTAAAGCTAAACAAAGGAATCCTGTATTAAAACTCCTGCTAGTAAACTTATCATACTCACTCTATTAATGTCTCCATCAGTACTACTTGGTAGCGATATTGGAGGTCATGACCACGACCTAGGTACACGTTGGTCAGGAGCCGAACACGTTAAGCTTGGTGAAGAAGGGTTTAATCATGCCTGTGCCGAGTTCGACTCTCCTCACTCAGCTTGCACCAATTCCGTCATTTATAGAAAAGATAGAAAGGTTGACCTTAACTACGGGAAGATCGTGGCGCTAGGAGACTTCTACAAGAATCCTGAAAGTGCCTATATGGAGCAAAGAATAATTAAAGGGCTTGAAAAAGCATTTAAATGTATTGACGACCAAGGAAAGGTGCACGCTCAACAAGAAACTCATCCCGATGTCGACTACCCTGACTGCACTTGGGTCAATATATTTTCAGGCACAAAATATTTAAAAGTACTTAGTACTAATATCAATCATTTTGGCTGGTACAATATTATTGAGTATATTACGATTCATGAAAAAGCTCTTGATCTAGCTCTCGTGGCCCACGATCTTGCCAAAGATAATCGCACAGAGCAAGCAGAGTATGTTCTCAACAAGGCACTATTTTATAATGCGTTTGGAGACCATTACTTAACTGATGCTTTCTCAGCAGGACACGTAAGAGTTCCCAGAAAACAACTCAAGTCTTGGGCACGAAAAAACATCAGAGGGATGCTCAGATCCTATGTCGGAGACTCCTTAGGAAATATTCTACACGACTCAGATGGGCGTGATAGGGCCGGAAATCATATTGGTCTTCATGTGAAGAATTCTATGGGACAAGAATGGCTTACTCATTGTGATAATCACCTTCATAGTGGAGTGAATGATCAAGACCCAGTAATTAAAATACCTGTACAGGCCGTGAGTGCATCCGTTCAAGAAGTGTTTTCGGCTTATAAATATGGAACTAAGCCAGAGGGAGTATTTCAAGCGCTTAATCTTGTTCCTTTCGTTAACGATCGCGAGCTTCACAAAAAATTCAAGCTAACTGGAAACCGCACCATAGACAATAGAATCCTTCAGAAGCTCAGAAATGGCCTTGACTGGCCTTTGAGGATGATCACTTCGACTAAGAGTATTGAAAAAATGATTCACGCTCTCAGTGGAATTATGACAACGATGGGGGAAGATATTCAAAAAGAGATCGCCAAAAAGGAGCCTTGGGAGAAGAGAATGCCCGAGGAATACAAGAAAAACTACTCGAATATCAAATAGATACTGTCTACTTTTTAGACAGTACTATGTAAACTTGTTGTTTCCAAGCGACTATGTCCGGTTAACTTCCAAGCGATTATGTCCTACTGACTGTGTCATACAGCTCGCTTC
>CATLVA010000247.1 GCA_950060715.1 uncultured Oligoflexia bacterium
CGGTGCCCCCGACATCGAAAGTCAGCGCCTTTACGCCCGGAATGGTCACCAGTTGATCCTTAAATAAACTTGTAGTGGGTCAGTCGCAGCCAAGTTGATCGGCAAAATCGTTGAAATCTTTAGCGAAATAGTCTTCACAATGATCAATTAGAAATGAAGTACTAGTGAAGTTATTAAGCACTCTATGTTTCATCTCAGATATCTCTCTTTTGTATCAAATAATCTTCAATTACAAAGTACTTTACTTCGGAGTGACAAAAGAAATTATAAGCATCTTCAATTGACTCAACAATTGGCTCTCCCATAATATTTAAGCTCGTATTCAGTAAGCAATAGACGCCAGATAGTTCGCCATATTCTTTAACCAGTTCATAAAATCTAGGATTAGCAGCTTTAGATATGGTTTGCATTCGAGATGTATAGTCAACATGGCAAATAGGCTGGAGTGTTTTTCTGTACTCTTCCTTTACGACAGGAGTAAAAGACATAAATGGGTTCTCTCTTCCTTTTTCCCATTCAAAATATTCATGTGCCTTTTCTAATAAGCAACTTCCCCCATAGGGTCGAAATGACTCCCTGAATTTGATTTTTTTATTGAGATAGTCTTTTAAGCCTGGAAAATTTAATGGTGCTAAAATAGAGCGGTTACCAAGGGATCTTGGACCGATTTCGCTTCTTCCCTGAAACCATCCTATGATATTACCCTCACTAAGAATTTTAGCGGCAATTTGCTCAATATTTTCATGTCTCTGAACTTCAAACTTCGATGAGAATATCTCTTCAATATTAGTCTGAGATGCAATATTTTCTCTCGCACCATAAGACGAACTTTGTACTCTAACTTTTGAATTTCTCCAGCTATCAACTCCATTCTGTTTTAAGTACTGGCCATAGGCTGCTCCCAAACTAATTCCTTCATCACCAGGATTCGGAGGAACATAAATATTATTAAACAACTTGGCCTGTAGCGCTTTCGTATTTCCGACACAATTGAGGGCACATCCCCCAGTTATAATCAAATTATCATGATCAGGATAAGTTTTTTTAAGTTGCTCTATTTTTTCCAAAAGAAATTTTTCATATGCAACTTGTGTCTCTCCTGCCAGAGAAATCATTCTACTTTGCACCTCTGAAGAAAGATCCTCCCAAGCAATACCATTGGCGGCACTATTCCAATCAAGGTCTAATTGCTTTTGAAAATAATCCAACTCTTGGAATTGTTCATTTTGGGCATAAGATGCGAGCCCCATTAATTTTCCAGTATGATATTTTGATCCAAACACATATGTGGCCATATTCTCATAGAAAATACCAATCGACTCAGCTACCTCTTTGCGACGAAACTTTTTTTCTTCGTTTAAGTTTGAATTTTTATAATAGAGTCCAGACCATTGCTTTTCGACACATTCAATCTCACCTTGCTCTTGAGTGTAGACAGATAAAAACTCTCCAGAGAGGACATGCTCGACTCCATCTATATTTTTCGGAATATAATCCTTAAATAAACTCAGTTCTTCTTGAGAAAATTGATCTAGAGAAGTTCCAAATCCGTCGATGACTAAAATGATAGATTTTTCAAATGGTGAAAAATACAAAGCACTATAGGCGTGACAATCGTGATGTTTAAGATTTTCTAGTTTATTTTCAGGATAAGGAACATATTGACTCAGTCCAAGATGTTCACATTTTTTAGAGAAAGGATACAAAGTATTCCAATAATTGATTTGATGCTCGATCGGTCTTCCTAAAGCATTAAAAGAAATCATCGGAGCCAATCTCACTAGTTTTTCATGATATTTTTTCAAAACCTGCAAGGGAAATCCACCCTGCTTTTTGATACGAGAATGCCTTTCACTCAAAATGATTTCTATTCCGTCTTCATCAAGAAGACATATTGAGGAATCGTGCATTCCCATATTAATGCCAAGGTAATTTGTTTGACTCAATCGAACCTCTGTAAAAGTCTTTCCTAAAATTTTAGACAAGATTAGCTACTTTTGTAAGTAAATCTTTTACTTATTTAGCGCATATCGCTAAGATTTAAAAATCGGAAACTTATGAAACAATTTATCCTGCTCATATTGATTTTAAGCTCAGGTTTGGGTTTTTATATTGCAGCATGGGAGAAAAAACAACTCCCCGCAATCCAATCATTTAATTGCATAAGCTATGATCCTAATTATAAGGTTGCCTTCGATCCCAAATCTCCGCAACAAATCAATAGCGAAAATATCCGCAAAGACTTAAGCTTCCTAGCTCAATACACCAATTGCATTAGGATTTACACTTCCCGTTTCGGCCATGAAGAGGTCCCGAAAATTGCCGCTGAATTTGGTCTGGAAGTTGTAGCAGGAGCCTGGATTACTGACAAAGATAATTACGACAATCAATCTGAAGTAGATACCCTCATTAGGCTCACGAACGAAAACAGTAATATCAAGCGCGTCATTGTAGGTAATGAAGTTATAGAACTTGAGCTGACATCAACCAAGAAACTCATCGAGTGGATCGAGCTTGTCAAAGCTAAAACAAATGCCAAGGTCTCTACTTCTATTATAAGTTCATCTTTTCAATATCGATTTGAAAGAATAAAAGAGGTTTTCGATACGATCGATTTTGTCGCTATTCATATTCTTCCCTATTGGCACAATATACCGGGAAATAAATACGTTGATTGGAGTGTGGAGCAATACCGGATTGTTAAAGAAAAGATTGGAAACAAACCTATTTTTGCCGCAGAAATAGGATATCCTTCCCGAGGTCAAGCTAATCGCTTTGGAGATGAGATGTCTAGATTGTTACAAGGGAGCTCTCTAAGAAGAACAATTGAAATTTTTGAAAAAGAGAATGTTGATTACAATGTGATCGGAGCTTTTGACCAGCCCTGGCAGAGATTTGAATTTGGCGGGATTGCTAATGTTTTTTATGGTATTTTTACTATTTATCGTCACGAAAAATTTCCTTTAGCTGGACCTATTCCTTTTTTCGATATCCCCCAAGTGACATTATGGTTCCATGTCATTTTTGTTTTGACCTCTTTTCTATTTTTTAGGCAGAAGCTGAATTTAACAGGACAAATCTATGGTGTAGCGGGAGTTCATTTTATCTATATAAGTTTTAATTTTATTTTAGATTATTTTTTGACCTCCTATCCATACCTTTCATTCGGGCAAGTTTTTTTTGCCATCAACTTGTTTGTTTTTCTCGTTCTAAGCCTATTTCACCTTATGGAGTTTCTTTTTCGATTTTTTAGAAAAATTACATTTCAAAGCTCAGTGCGAATCGAGCGAAAAGACTTTAATGTTCCCATAGTACTAATTCCATTTACTGATGAGCCGATCGAAATTTTATCACGTAGTGTGTGCAGTCTAATATCGCAGGATAAAAAGGACTTTAAAGCCTACCTAATTGCCAATAACACCAATAGAAAAGACTTAGATGAAGTCCAAAGCCTTATTTTTGAAGATGACCGCTTTGAATTCGTTCATTATCCTGAAGTTGACGGCTTTAAAGCCGGTGCTCTAAATAAAGCGATTAGAGAAATAAGTATCCCGTATGATTGTATCTTTTTTCTTGATTGTGATTATCAAGTTAAGCCAAACTGGATTTCTCACGGTCTAGAAAAGCTTTGTTCTACTTCCGATATCATCTTTTACCCTCAAGCCTATGAAAAAAACAATGAACGTATTATCTCTAAATTAATTTCTAATGAATACTCTGGTTATTCAAAATTTAGCCTACCTTTAAGGTCTAAATTTAATATTGGAATTCTTCACGGAGCAATGCTAGTGGTTTCAAGAGAAGTATTCTTTAAACTTAATTTACTCAATGA
>CATLVA010000248.1 GCA_950060715.1 uncultured Oligoflexia bacterium
AGCATGAAAGGCATCATTTGAACTGAAATCAATAACTCTTCCCGAAGGTTGATTAAGATTAAACTGTTGAAGTGTTTCAAGCCGTGACTCTCTACTTTGTGTAACCCAGTCGTTATACTCATCAAGATTTTCTAAACGCCTATAAACTTCAGTTTTAATTCTACTTTCAATTTGCCGACCTGTAAGAGCACCAGAAGGATTTAATTCGCTTACTACTTGCTCTCTTACTTCTCGCTCAATTCGATTGATTTCTAAATCTACAGCTTTTAAATCTTCAAGATCGACATCTTTCAAGTAGCCTTTGCTTAAAAGCTCTTGAGACACATCATCGAAGCTTGCCCGATTATTAACAAATGGAGAACTATTTAGAATCTCAGTTTCAAATACTTGATTGAGGGTGACACCACATACTTCTGAAGCGATGGAATTGAAACTTAGAATGAAAAGAAATAATGACTTAGCTAGCATGATTTACTCCTCATTATTTTCCTGAAAAATGAAATTATTTTGGAATCATCATTTTTGATTAACTCCAAGTGCTTTAAGATTCGAGCTCTCATAGAACTATCCATCTTCGCGATGGCTTCAACCATACTGGTTACCGCCTCAGAGCCTAGGTCTTTAGTTTTCATTGCAACTTCAAAAGTTCTTCTTATTTGTGGAGAATTTTTTATAAGATTTAAAGTCGAGTTTAGTCTTTTACTTCCTCTTATAATTCTTTCTGACTGACTTAAGGTGTTTGCACTCTGTTTTATAGACCCAGCCAACTCCGCTATTTTTTCTGACCTAGCTAAATGAACAAAGGCTCCGAAAGGTAGAAAATCAAAAGAGCCATCTTTTAGGTCTTGCAGGCTTTGAAGAAAACTAGCTCTCAACTCTATCGCCCTTTCAAGTTCCTCTGGAGAGTTCGTTCTGGCAGCAGCTTGAATCGCTGCCGTATAGTTTTGATAGTTGGACGCATGGTAGAGGCCTGTTACACTGCCTCCACTTAATCGTCCGGAGCTTGCGGCAATTCCGATGTAACCACTCGAAGCCAAAAGTTTATTTGAAACGTTTGAAATGATCAGTCTTTTAGAGGATGCTGTAAGAGCATTAGTTGCCATTGATGAAGCACTTCTCGTTAGAAAACTAGATAGTCCTTTCACGAGGAGACCAGTACCTCCTGCAAGCATCAATGGAATCGATATCACATCCAAAAAATTTGTAACGGCTCCAACGAATCCAAGGTTTTTCTGCATATTTAGGTAGTTCTGTGTCACATCTGTCATAGCTATACACAATCCAGGATTCGCTAGTTGAGGATTTTCTGCAAGTGCTTGACCAACAGCTGTTGGAGCTTTCTCAAGTAGGCAGTGAAGCCTACTTTTCTGAGTGCTTCCTTGATCCCTACATGAATTTAAACTTCTAACATGTCTCATCGATTGAGAGACAGCTACACCTAGCCCGGTTTCAATATCGGCTTCTCTGATTCTAAAGGCTTTATCTGAATTGGGTCTAAATTCATGTTGTTCAAAGTCCTCCTCTGACAAAAGATCTAGAGATTTTGGTACCTGCTTGAAGGGGTGATTAAAAATCATAACACCAACAGGATCCGAAACAGCTAATGAATAAGTTTCTATATATTGCGAATAAGCAATTTGAGCTTCAAGTGAATCCGATCCTTTTTCTTTAGCTAAGTCCCAAGCTTTCTTCCAAGCAATATTGATTTCTTGAAAGCGGAGAGTGAGTTCCTCTTTAATTGATTCAGGAGTATAAGACTTCTCTAAGCCTAGATTGATTGATTCTTCTATCGCTTTTTGATGATTATGAAGTTCAGTCTTTATTCTTTTTCGAACAGATTCTGAACATCCCGATTGACCGTAAGATTCGCTACATAACAGACCTACTTCAATATTCATTTCGCTTTCAGTAAGTTGGATTCCTCTGAGAATTCGAAGCGTTTTTAACCTAGCTATCCCTGCTTGAAGAAGAGCGTGAAATTCAGCATTACTAGATAATGCTGATTCGTTTGTTCTTTGAGTGTTGTTTAAGAAGTCACTATTCCTTGCAGAGTTGCTTAGTACCATATTTATGTCAGTCGTTAATTGATTGATGGTGTTTTCATTAGAAACTGTTCTACATGGACCGACCAATTCATAGCCTGCAATAATATTGTTTTTTAACCCAAGTGGATCATCAGTTAAAGAGCAGGAATTTAGAAAGTCTTCAAGATTTAAATTTTTAGGTTGGATTTGATTAGATTGCCTAAGATATTTGACCAGAAGAGAGTTTTCTCTTTCTTCAAGCTTTTGAGATAAATTTTTTAAAGTATCGTCTGATAATATTTTGGAAATTTGCGCGTAAGTTTGCTTTGTCGAAATATGACTAATCATTAAAATTAAAAGAATTAACTTTATGTAATTACAAACGTTTTGCATGTTATTCCCAAATACTTATCGGATTCAGTTGGGAATACTTCAGTAATTAAATAAAGAATTCTTAATACAGCTGATACTCTACAAAGCGAGACTCAATATTTCCGTTATAAACGATCTCTTTTCGGGCACTTCGAAGTGAAATCTTCTTTAAAAGCGGTAGGTTACCGGTGAGGACATAGCCTCTGTAGCCCTTAAACTTATGCTTCAGTGTCTCCCCAAATTCATGATAGAGGTGCTCAAGATCTTCGTCTTTACCTAGTCGCTCTCCATATGGAGGGTTAACTACGACCACACCTTGTTCACTATTGGCCTCAAGATTAAGGGCGTCTTCAATTGAAAGCTCTACAAAAGCTTGCAGGTTAGCGCGTTTTAAATTATCTAAGGTTGCTCTCACTGCATCTGGTGAGATATCGTTTCCACGAAACTCAGCTTTTTTATTTTTTAGGCGCTCGTAGCCTTCCTCGGTCAGGGCCTTGTATTTTTCGATTAAGTCTAAAAACTTATCTTTAAGATAGTCAGATTTCACAAACCAAAAATGATGCTCAAAATCCCAGAACCTATTTTCGTGTGCGATCCACGAAAGGTTTAAAAAACTTGGAGGGATTTGTCCTGCCGCCAGTAGAGCTTCGGTTAAAATTGTTCCTGATCCACACATCGCATCTAGAAAGTTTTGATCAGGTTTTAAATCCATCATTTTCACTAGGCCTGCCGCGAGATTCTCTCTCAGAGGTGCATCGAACTCACTGACTTTGTAACCTCTTTGACTCAGTGGACGTCCACTCATATCCAAAAGGAGAGTGACCTTTTCTTTTTGAGAATGAGGATTATCATGGGGTTCTAAGTGAAGCATGATAGTAACATCAGGATGATTCTTTTCAATACTTGGCCTTGCGCCGTCGAACTCTTTTCTGAAGTCATCAACGATGGCATCTTTAAGTTTCTGTCCTAAGAACATAGAGTTATCAAATTTTGATCGCTTCTTTCCATTTGGAGAGCGGCTTTGAATGACGCTAACTTTAAAAGTTTGAGTTAAATCAAATATGGCCTTCCACTTAACATCACGAGCTCCAATGTAGAGATCTTTTTCATTTTTTACGTCGTAAGTATAGAGAGCTTTGTAGACTCTTGAAGCAATTCTTGAGCTAAACATCAGTTCAATTGCTATTTCTGGCAGTGCAGTAAATTCAACTCCACCTTTAACCAGCTTCGCTTCTTTGGGCTTGAGCGCTTTGACTTCTTCAAGTAAAAACTGTTCTAGTCCCCCTGGACACGATGCAAAAAATCCATTCTTTATTTTTTCTATGTTAGACATAAGTTTAAGCTACCTTAATTCAATGAGTCTGGCTGTTATAGTGTATTTATCGGGTAATTTCTACTGGATTTGGCGTTTACGTAGCTCTAAAAGCTATATATG
>CATLVA010000249.1 GCA_950060715.1 uncultured Oligoflexia bacterium
GGTGGTTATATCCTTAACGGATCTAAAATGTGGATTAGTACCGCTGGTTTTTCTAAAACTTATATTGTCATGGCCAGAACTGGTGAAGCAGGTCCTAAAGGAATTTCAGCTTTTATCGTTGAAGATGGAATGGACGGTTTTAGCTTTGGAAAAAAAGAGGACAAAATGGGATGGAGAGCATCTCATACAAGAGAAGTTCTTTTCGAGAATTGCTTTGTTCCTACAGAGAACTTATTGGCCGAAGAAGGTAAAGGTTTTACCATTGCGATGAGTGCACTTGATAGAGGCCGTATCACAATTGGTTCAATCGCAGTTGGTCTTGCTCAACGTGCGCTAGACGAAGCCGTATCCTACGCTCTTGAAAGACAACAATTTCAAAAACCAATATTTGAGTTCCAAGGACTTCAGTGGATGATGGCAGACATGGCCACAGAAATAGAAGCCTCAAGGCTTTTAGTTCAAAAAGCAGCTGAAGACTTCGATAAAGGAACTCCAAATGTAAAACTAGCTTCCATGGCAAAAATGAAAGCAACCGATACTGCGATGAAAGTGACCACGGATGCTGTTCAAATTCATGGTGGAGTTGGTTATACAAAAGAGTATCCAGTTGAAAGATATATGCGTGATGCAAAAGTACTTCAAATCGTTGAAGGAACTAACCAAGTTCAAAAAATAGTTATTGGACGCCAACTCAAAAAAGAATACACGAGATAAAAAATGAAAATTACACCTCAATCAAATATCGATTTTACGGCACAAAATTTTGATCAGCAGTTTAAAAATTTCTTGGGAACAATCAATGATGAAAATCTTGGTTTTTTTCATTTAACTGACAAGACAGAACTGATCGATGACGTAGCTCGAGTATACTTAAAAATTAAAAATAAAAAGAATTTCGTACAAGTAGGAATAGGAGGAAGGGCTCTTGGTCCAGAGATGTTGGTGGATGCGCTCGCTAAGAATGAGAAAAACTTTTTATGCTTAGATAATGTTGATCCCGACTATATTCATAGAAAATTAAATTCTATTGATTTAAAAGATTCAATTTTTTATGTCGTTTCAAAATCAGGTGGTACAGCAGAAACAATTGCATGCTATTCGATTATAAGAAATGAACTCTCTAAAATGGGTATCGAAGATTTTGAAAATTATTTTATCTTTTGTACCGATCCTGAAGCTGGTGAATTAAGGGCACACGTAGAAAAACATCAATATACCTCTTTGAGTGTTCCTGCCAATATTGGTGGGCGTTTTTCGGTTTTGAGTGCTGTTGGGCTACTTCCGGCCATGTTCATGGGAATAGATTGTAAAAAATTATTTGAAGGTGCAAACTCTGCCAAATCGATGATGCTCTCAAAAGATTTCAATTCAAATAGCCTATTTCAAACGGCAGAGTTGATTTATCAAGCTTCTCTAAAAGGGGTAAATCAAACTGTTATGATGCCTTACTCATCGCTTTTGAAGAGCTTTTCAGCTTGGTTTGTACAGTTATGGGCAGAAAGTTTAGGAAAGATCGGCCCAACAGGCCCTGTGGGTTTGACACCGATTGCTGCCTATGGAGCGACTGATCAACATTCCCAGGTTCAGCTCTTTATGGAGGGGCCAAATGATAAAGTCCTCTTTCTTATCCATATAGCTCAATCAGAACACGAGTATCAGCTAGACTCAGGATTGGAGCTGTCTCGCGCAGTTAAGCTAGCGCCTTACAAAATGAGTCAACTGCTAGAAGCTGAATTTCAAGGCAATATGCAGGCCCTCAAGGAGCAAAATCGTTCATTGGTAGAAATAGAGCTAAAAAAGCTTGATGAATCTTCGATGGGTGCTATGATTATGTTCTTCGAATCCCTCACAGCAGTGATGGGAAATTATTTAGAAATTGATGCTTTTAATCAGCCAGGTGTAGAAAAAGGAAAAGTTTTTACTTTTCAATTTTTAGCCTCGCAGCAAAGCTAAGATATCTAAAAAGAAGTTTTAAATTATTGATTTAGTGATAAAATAACGTCATTATAATTGGATACTTATGAGTAACGACGAAAATGCAACCCTAGTTATCACCGATATTAAAGCGGCTCTTTCAGCAGCGGACGACGAAGCTGCATCAAAGCCAGCTTGTTTTTTAGTTGTTGGTGGTGATTTAAACGGAACAATTTTTGACCTTTTAGAAGGTGAAACGATAGTGGGAAGAAATCCTGACTGCACGATTCCGCTCGAATTCCAAGGGATCTCAAGACAACATTTCAAAGTTAACGTCGACAACTCAGGAAAATCAATTGTTCAAGATTTAGGTTCAAGTAATGGGACTTATCTTAATAATCAAAAAATTGAAGCACCTACTGCCCTGAATAAAGGCGATATGGTTAAGATTGGAAGTATTGCTCTTAAGTTTCTACCTAAAGGTGACACTGAAAGACTTACTTACGATAAACTTCATGAAGAAGCGAATACTGATGGACTTACAAAATGTTATAACAAAATGTATTTCAACGGTAAGCTTGATCTTGAGGTAAAAAAGTCAAAAGTAACTGGAAACCCTCTTTCATTAATTATTTTTGATTTAGATCATTTTAAACATCTAAATGATAATTACGGGCACGATGCTGGTGATTATGTTCTTAAAGAGATGGCACAACTTCTTAGAGATAATGGTATCAGAAAAGGAGATGTGTTTGCTCGTTACGGTGGAGAAGAATTTGTTGTCCTTCTTCCAAAAACAAACTTGAAACAAGCTTTTGAAATCGCGGAAAGATTAAGAAAGTTAGTTGAGACTTACCAATTTGTTTACGACAATAAAAGATTACCTGTTACAGCTTCTATCGGTGTCGCTGACTATCGTCAGGGCGTTAACACAGGAACTGATCTTTTTAAGCGAGCTGACTCAGCAGTTTATAAATCCAAGGAAGGCGGAAGAAACCAAGTTAATTTTTATCGCGCGTAATGCAGATGAATCAAACTTCAATCCAACTTCTCCCTGAACATATCGTTGATCAAATTAAAGCCGGCGAGGTCATTGAAAGACCTTCGACTCTGATCAAAGAGATCTTAGAAAATGCTATCGATGCTGGGGCCACAAAACTAGACCTCCACCTAATTGAAAATGGTTTAGAACTCATTTCTCTAATTGATAACGGCAAAGGTATTTCCGCCGAAGAACTTCCCCTAGCCTTCTGTCGACATGCCACCAGTAAGATAGATAAGTTCGAAGATATCTATCATTTAAACTCTTATGGCTTTAGAGGAGAAGCACTTGCAAGTATCGCGAGTGTAAGTAAGGTTTCCTGTGAGTCTACTACTGTCACTAGTTATGGTCAGATTAATATTGATGGAGGACTTACTTCTAATCATTATGTGGAGGAACGTAAGTCAAATACAACAGGTACAAAATTATTTATCAAGGATCTTTTTTACAACACACCTGTTAGGATGAAGTTTATTCAATCCAAAACTTCTGAAAAGAATCACATCAAAAAAATAATTCACTCATTTTTATTAGACCACTTCGATAAAGATTTCAGTCTTAAGTGGGATAACAAAGAAAAAGAGATCTATCCTAAAAAAGAGAATCAAGCCGACAGAATAAAAGATGTTCTTTTTAAAGGACAAAGTATTGAGTTAGAAGAAATCTCTGCCAGCTATGACGGAGTATCAGTAAAACTTTTTCTCTCGCATGAATCATCACGTGGGAATGCTCACAAATCACACTTTCTTTTTGTAAATCAAAGATATGTAAAAGAGATGGCGATTCATAAAGTTATTTTAAATTCTGGTGCAACTCTATGGCCTGAGGGAGAAGCAGGTCACTATATTTGCTTTGTAGAAATGCC
>CATLVA010000250.1 GCA_950060715.1 uncultured Oligoflexia bacterium
TCAGATTATCCAAAAAATAAATTGGTTCTTGACTGTGCCCCCTCACTAGTCAAGAATTGATTCATGAAATTAATTAAATTTTTTGTTGTCCTATGCTGGATGGTTCCGGTATTTGCGCGGGACTATGTCGTTGTTCAAAATGATAAATGCCAATTCATTCAAGGTCTTATTATTGGAGTCGACGAGAACGTGCAAATTCTTATGGATTCAGGCCGAATTATCACTCTAAACGAATCAAAAATCTCTACGATCCTGACTTATGGGATTAACGAGAGTCCATTCTCCTCAAAGTTTAAAGTGGATAAAGATCTTCAAAGCTTTTTTCGGAAGATAAAGCTGCGTGAAGATGATCAAGTGATTACAGGAATGCCTTTTCAATTTATCGAAGACCTGGTTTTTCTTCTGACTGATGAGGGAAGAGTTGTTGTTCTCGGTGCTTCTGAAGTGAAAAATATCGAAGCTCTCGAAGAGGCTCACTCGTTTGATAAGCTTGCTATGAAAGGGATTGATGTCGATTTTGAAGAGAAGGCAAATGAGTGTGATCTTCCTGCTAGAAAAGGCAGAGGATCCAAAACGGCGATTCGAGTTTTAGGTGATAATTTAAAAATCAGTGAGTATCTAAATAACTATCGAGTGGGGCTTCGCGCTTTTAAAGATTTAGAAGAACGAACGGACTTTTATTTTAAGCCTTATGTTTTTCCTAAGAGAAATAGAATGGGACTTGTTCAGATTACAGGGCAAAAGGAACTTGCGCTTCCATTTTTCTATCAGTGGTCAACGGGCGAGGATTTTCACTTTCAAAGTATAAATAAATTTGGAGGAACGATCAGTTCTTATCTACCAACTTTTGAAAAGAATACGGTTTTTACATCTGAGTTTAAGTCTCACTTTTTTCACGGTTATTTTGAAGGAAATTTATCAGGCCTTTCCGCTGGATCTATTCCTGGAGATTTTAGTGTATCCGCTCCAACAAATTCAGGAGTTGTAAATAACTTTAACTATATGGCCTTTATGGGAGGGGACTGGAAGAACTTTTCGTTCTCTTATGGAGGAGGGTATTTTGCTCCGTATTTTAATTTAAAAAAATACGAATCTAGAGAGCTTGCCGCCAATGCTATTTCAACTGCTGTTCGTTTGGGTTATCAGTACAAAAGATTTAAGTTCAATGTCTTAGGTTATTTTATGGATGATAGCAGTAGTAGCTCGTTTGAAATTAAAGACCAGCTTAATGTGGAGTCAGAAAGTGGACTTGAAAGAGATGATATCAACAGTTTCGAATACCAGGCCAAATACTACCGGGCCAGTGTCCTATGGGATATCTTGGATGACTTAAGTCTGCAAGCAGACGTATTGCTAGGAAGTGGTGAGTATAGCGACGCCGGTTCTACGGCATTAAGTATCGACCACGAGATGCAAGCTTATTTAATTCAATTGAAACGAAGCTTTGGTCATTACGTGACATTGACTTTAATTATGAAATCAGAATCGCAAAAACTAAGTAGTACTTTCGGTGGTACTGATAAAGATTTTGATAGCGACAATACTTATTATGGAGGAAGATTTGAGCTTCTTTTCTAAGATATTTTTTCTTGTTTTTATATTCTCAACTCAAGCTTATGCGCTAGATTTGAATGCCATCTATCTTTCTTCTTGTGCCAGAGAGGTGGGACTTATCACTCAGGTTAACTCGACCAGTATCACCATGTTCAATATTAAAGGACAGATGGTTAAGCTTCCTCGTTATGAAATCGTTGGGCTGGCGAGTTATCCGCTTGATAAATTTCCAGTGCAAAAGATGGAGCTTGGTAATAATGCTCCTGCGGTTTATTCGATTCGAACCTTATATAATTCAAAAATTGTAGATTTTGTTTCAGGCTGGCCGATTCGATTTTCAAAAGACAAAGTAACGTTTCTTTCTGAAAAAGGTGAGGAGATTACATTTTCTCGTTCAAGTATTTGGGAGATCTCCGAACAGCCGGTTAAAAAAGAGTACCGCTTCACTCAAACCAGGTCTAAGAAATATGATTTTTACCATCCTGCAAGTCTGAGAAAATGTCGAAAATCTGTTTATGGAAGTGGTAAGCGATTAGTTAATGCAACAACTAGACTTTCTTTTGCAACAGGGTCAGACATTAGTATTGATATGTATAATCGTACTCAATCGTTTTACGCGGTTCCAGAAGTGTATAAGAACCAGACGACTCTAGGACTCTGGACCTTTGGTGGAGCCAGGCACGGAGCAAGTAATAATAGGGCGAATAACTGGACTCCTATTTTAGAAAACCAATTCTCATCAGGGCCATTTGGTTATCAGCATATTTTTACTACTGGTGCTAATACCAATGATTATTTTATCCATGAAGAGCCACAAACTCAGATGTATTATAATTTTAAAGCCGACTATTTTCACCTGGCCTATTATATTGATCCGACCCTGATTTTAATGGGAAAGAGGTATCGCTGGTTTGATGATGAGCTAGGAAATGAAGAATACCGTATTAACGATATGAGCTTTGTTGAGCTTGGTTTTGATTTTGGGCATCTTTCACTTCTAATGCAGTTTAGCTCTGAGGTGCAAATTGGTTATAAAGATAGTGAAGACTATTTTTATGATGGTTCTTTGAGTATTGGAAAATATGGTCTTGCCTATAGAAACCATCTGTTTTTTGGAAGCTTTTTAGTTGGGACTGCTCTTGAGAACGTACGTTCGGATGATTTTAAAGATGAAAACGGCAATGTTATTGATTTTAAAATTTCTGAATTTAATTTGAAATTTTTGAGAGTGAATTTTGGTCAGCACCTCAATGACAAATGGAGCTACAAGGTTTCTTATATTAAAAGAGATTTGACCGTAACTGATAGTGAGTTCAATACATCTATTATTTCGAATGAGATGGAGTATAAGTACTCGTACAAGTATTTATTTAAGTCCTTAATTTCAGTTGAGAGTTTATCTACCTTAGACAAGGATTATAATTTTCTTAAATTTGGGATCAGCGGGAATTTAGTTTTTTAAACGATGGCATTGGCGTGGTAAGTTAGAGCTATGGAAAAGCTAAAGTCGGACCAACAAAAAGAGATCATTAATAATATCGTATCCACTCTGTCTCAAGAGCATCCGGATTTATATTATTCTGATTCTAATCATATTGCTTATTTAATTCATCAAAAGATTCAGGAGAAGTCTCTAAATAAATCTCAGTTTGATTTAGTTAAAGACCTCTCACAAGATGATATTCATGTCATAATGAGTTTTAAGACCAATTGCTGTTAGCGGTAGAAATCCTCTCTGTTTTTACGGAGGCATCCAAACTGAGAGTTTAACTCTAAGTCGCGGTCAATATCATAGTAACGAGTTGAGAGTCCATACCAGCGAGCCGCAGGAGTCGCAACTTTCATTTCCGCAAGCTTAGATATTCGTTGATACTCCTCCCGATAGTTGGTGTTCATCTGCCTTGTATAAAAACGCATTGGCATATCTTCTAAGCTCTCATCGGTAAAGATTACTGCTGGAGCAAGGTTGTTATCACAGCCACCGCGAGAGTTTCTAATGCTTTTTTGATGAACATAATACCAATCATAAACCATAAAGCTTACATCCATCTCTCGAGAGCGGCAATTAAAGCGTCATGACAGGTTTTGTTTTTAGTTAAATTCACCTTGCTGATTGAATTGCCTTCAAAATCATCGGATGAAATATTACAATAACTTCTAATCAGCCTAGCTGTGGTAGATGAGAAGTGTAAGTAGTGGTTAATATTTACATCTATTCCAGGACTTCTGACTCGCATATCATAGAATTTTTTATCTTTT
>CATLVA010000251.1 GCA_950060715.1 uncultured Oligoflexia bacterium
AGAGTATGGGCAGCTCCGTAAGCTTCCAAAGCCCATACTTCCATTTCACCAAATCTTTGTCCTCCAAACTGGGCTTTACCGCCCAGAGGCTGTTGAGTTACCAAACTATAACTTCCAGTAGATCTAGCATGCATCTTGTCTTCAACAAGATGATTTAACTTAAGTATGTACATGTAGCCTAAGGTTACAGGTCTATCAAACTCCTCTCCTGTTCTACCATCAAAGAGTTTACATTGACCACTTAAAGGTAATCCTGCTAACTCAAGCATATCTTTTACTTCAGATTCTTTAGCTCCATCAAATGCAGGAGTAGCCATTGGAACTCCATTTCTTAAATTTCCTGCCAGCTCTTGAATTTCTTTGTCATTAAGGGAATCTAGATTCTTATTGGTATCGTTTCCATAAATCTTGTTTAATAAAGATCTGATTTCTGAAACCTTAGAACCCTCATCAATTAAATCCTTTATTTTTGAGCCAAGTTCTTTAGCAGCCCAACCCAGATGGGTCTCCAAAACTTGGCCAACATTCATTCTAGAAGGCACCCCAAGAGGATTGAGCACTATATCAACTGGCTCACCATTTTCATCTTTTTCTTGCGTCTCGACTAAAAGGTCCTGTGCTCCACCAATGCTAGTTGTTTCTTTGTAGCACTCTACATCTTTTCCGTTATTGGCATGCTCAAGAGAACCCATAAGAGCTATTTTATTTGAAAAAACTCTTTGTTCAGTATTATTAACATCTCTGGTTAAATCTTCATAAGTCGCTTTTAAGTGATTTCCACTAAAAGATGCTCTTAATTCTCCATCAGCTAACACCAGTTTCGTAATTCCTTTGTAATGTTTTGAACCTGCAGCTAATCCAACCCCTAGTTCTCCATATTTATCAACCATCGTCATCGCTTCAGGATTATTTTCTACAACTGAAAAATTATTCTCTTCGACTATTGTTTTTACTTCGTCATTGCTAAACACCTTCACGCCTTTTGCCGAGCTAAGTAAAATTTGCTTTAAATAGTCATTTTTGACAGAAACAAAACAACGAGTTGTTTTATCGATTTTTAAATTCTCAAGATCTGCCTTCGCAACTTGATCGCATTGGAGAGAATCATCATCCCATGATTTTCCATCAGCACTAGCAATATTTATTTGCATCACTGCAGGTACATCATTATTTGCTTTAATAAATGCAACTTGCTCTTCAGTTAAGTCTTCTAGTTTTAAATCTTTTTCAAAACCATAAATAGAATATTGAGCATTTACTCCATTAAGGTATCCGTTGCTTTTTCTAGCTCTTTCAATCATATTTTCAAGGTAAGGATTATTCCTAGCACTGATTAATATCATTTGCATGTTATTAAGCTGATCATACATATCTTCGATACTCTCATAACCTTGGGGCTGAGACTGTCTCTCACCATTTCCATCAGTTTCATGAGCGATTTCTATATCCATAACTTCTTTTGAAAGATCAAACTTCAAAAGCTCGCCATTCGATTTGTAGTCATAATTAACATCGACAACAGTTGCTTGGGCAAAACTTGTCATCATTAAAGCTAGTGGTAATAATTTTTTCATAAAAGCCTTCCTATTAATTAAACTTCTTTAAAATACAGCCTGGAAAATTATCTGGTGACTTCCCTTCAGGGTTCCCACCAAACTCATAATCTTTTGATAGATCAGTGTTGTTTACAAAAACGGGTGCATTGTACGCGTCTTTAAGAGCTGGAAGTACTTCGTTTTTAAAGATATAAAACTTATCCCAATCGGTGCAGTAAACAGCAGATGCAGTCTTAACTGATCTATTGTATGAGCTATCAGGGTTCATTAAGTTGTAAAGTCTATTCCAAGGAGAATTAGCTTCCTCTTCTGATAAATCTGTCCAACCACGACGATTACCTTCACCAATATCTTCCCAAAAACTAATTTTGTCAGTGTAGCCAGTTAACCTAATAAAGATTTGTTGCCCAAATACAGACTCTCCACCTTGGCGAGTAACATAAACAATATCGTCACAACCTTTGGCATCAAGAACAAGAGTCGGATGAAGATCAGACCAACCTCCGGCTGAATAAATTCCTTCTCTAAAAGGAATCACTCCTCGGTTAGGATTTTGTTCGTTAAACCACTCCACCGCAGTCAGTGACGGTATAGGAATGATGTATAAAAATCTATTCTTATAAAAATATCTTTTATTAATAACACTACTGCTATTTACCCTCGGCCCGTGAGGGATTCTTTGTAAGTTTGATAAACCTGGTTCCGCTGGTGAAGTTGCCAGAACTTCAAACCAGATCCCGTCTTCAAGAGCAGTGAATTTCTGACTTTTTAAATCGTCTGGATGCTTTTGAGCAAGACCTGCTTCAATATCTGCCAGACCTTCAGTTCTTCCCCAGTAACCATAGGAAAGTTCAGTATCAAAATCTAGTGTAAAATCACCAAATCCTTTACCTGATTTAGCCTCATATTCAGCAAGCTTTTGACTGTATCTTACAGCTGCATCACCTTTAACAATTGAAGTTGTTGGATAGGCATTAAGACCCGACCCTACTTTTTCAAAGATCATTCTGTTTGGAAAACTTCTCTCTAATAGAACATCTTTGTAATAAGTATTTTTATTCCCAAATCTTCTAGCCTTACGCTTTCCAGGAATTGGTCCATAATATGAATCAAGTGCTGCCGTTAATAGCTGGTTACACTCGGGAGCAGTTTTAACAATATCTTCCCAATTTTTCCCATTGGAAACTTCTTGGCAACTGCTCAGAAAGGTATCGAGCTTTTCATTTGCATTATCATGCCCATATCCAGCATAAAAATCTGCAAATCGACCAAATAAAATACCAAGATATTTAAAATCAACTAATCCTTTACGATAGAAAATATTTAGGTCTGATTTAGCGTCAAACTCTCCAAAGACTTTAACTGCTTCACCGATTTGCTCTTTATAGAAACTAAAATTACGACGAAGTCCTGCTGCGACCTCCGGATTCAAAAGTGGTCCGTACTCTCCCAGAACATCAAAAAATGTGGGAAGATCTTTAGCGATGCTTACAGCTTTTCTTAAGGTTGAAATAAATCCACCTTCAGTTAAACCAGTGATATTTCCAACCATTTTCATCAAACGAGGAGCTTTTGCATCTTCGTTGATTAGATATAAAATATGCGGGACAAATGATTTCAGCATTAAGGCTTGCTTATTTCTTTTTACTTCTTCAGAGTCTTTATTGACTGTATCATTTCTTGAGACACCGTCTAATAGAAATAAAGTTATTGCCGCTGAACTACCACCGGCGACTGATTCAGGTAGTCCTTTATTCTCAATGATACGGGCCATACTTCCCCAGTGAGCTGGAGCTAGTTCTCCGTTTCCACGAATACCTGCACAGTAATTTCCGGCCATACTTAAATTAATTTGACCAAAAATTGTTAGTCCTAATAGTAATTTATGCTGCATTTTCATTAATAGTCTCCTATTTAAGCGGCTCTTAAATTTTTAATAATGTCCATTTGGAAAAGCTCTAGTAGTTCATTGAAGGTGCACTCAAGCTTAATTTGATATCTTTTTGATTCACGTTCCCAGCGCACTCTTTCAATACGTGAAAGAGTATCTAGTACTCTAAGTCCATTTAAATAAAAGCTTTTCTCTGTCGTGAGTTCAGTTTTCTTTCTCACTAGTTCTTGCTTTAAAAAGACATACAAATCGTCGAACTTCAATTGGTCCATTTTCTTACTTCTCCTTGGGTGTTTTCTTTATCATTCTAGATTTCAAGAAAAATAGATAGGAGACCTGTAATCTTTAACACTAGTG
>CATLVA010000252.1 GCA_950060715.1 uncultured Oligoflexia bacterium
ATACATAATATAAAATTTATATATGTATAAAATAAACTTCAACCACCTCTATTACTTTTTAACCATTGCCAACGAAGGTTCTATAGTCAAAGCGGCAAAAAAACTTCATATAACTCAGCCCGCTTTAAGCCATCAATTAAAATTATTAGAAGAAGATTTTGGTAAAAAGCTTTTCGATCGAAAAGGCAGAAAACTTGTATTAAACGAACACGGTATATCAGTTAGGGAGTACGCAAATAAAATATTTCGCTTTTCCGAGGAAATGATTCAATCGTTAAAGTCTGATCACACTGACTATATAAAGATTGTGAAAATAGGTGTTCTCCCATGGATATCAAAACAACTGGTTTTTAAAATTGTTAAGCCGCTTATTTCACTGCCTCATATTCAAATCGAATTTGTTCAATATGATTTAGAAAAAATGCTCAAAGATTTAATCTCCAAGGATATAGATATTGTTTTAGGAGATAGTCCATTCTCTGGCAGAACTAAGGCTTTGCAAAGTCATCGTTTAAACTTGGAGCCTATAGTTTGTGTGGCAAACGCAAACCAAGCAAAACTTATAAAAACTAAGGGCAAATTTCCAAAAAACCTTAACAATACTAAACTTCTTAACTTAACTCAAAAGTCGTTTTTTTCAGATAAAATTGATCAATACATTAATAAACATAGTTTAAGTGTGATTCGGAATTCACAGTTTGAAGACTTGGATCTTCTTAAAGCATTCTTACTCAGAGGGAAGTGGATAAGCTTTCTTCCAAAAAGTTCAGTTGAGAAAGAATTAAAGAGTAAGGATCTAATTAACCTTGGTGAACTGCCTGTATTGAAATCATCTTTATGGGCCATTACTCATAAAGACTTTAGCAAAGACAGTTCACTGGCGAAAATTATTCGTAGAGGCTAAATTGCTTTGTCGTTTTAGATATATGAATCAACAAGTGTTATATCTGTGACCTTACAACTAGCATCGATGATCACTTCCCATGTCATATGCCATGGCCACTGTTCAGGACTATCTGATGGTACAACTGAGGCTTCTACCTCAAAAAAGCCATCTCCCATATAAGTGACTGAGTCTTCCATTCTGTTATCAAAAACTAATTCTTGAGTTGCAAGTTCTGCAACAACCGCTTCCCTAACCTTTTCTTCACAGGTTTGGCCAAAAGCATTAAAAGTTATAAGCATTAAAATTGCGATAAAGATTTTCATAATTTTCTCCCTAGCACTATTAAATAGCTATCTTTTCAGATACTGTCTTTAGACTATGTAATCATTTCAATTGAGGAGACATTGCATGTTTAACTTTTTGGCAGAAAATAATATTGATCTTAAAGATCTCACCGAAAAAATTAATAGTGACAACAGCTTAGTTTTGGATGTTAGAGAGGATCATGAAGTCGAAGAAGGTCATTTAGCTAGTGCAAAATGGATGGCACTGAGCGAGTTGTCCGCAGATCCAGAATCCTATGTTTCAGTCCTTAAAGAAAAACACGCTGACAAAGAGATACTCGTTTACTGTCGTTCAGGAAATCGCTCAGGTCAAACAGCTAGTTTTTTAAAAGCAGCAGGCTTTAACACTGTTAATATTGGTGCCTTTGAAGAATTAGCTCAATATTTTGATACCAAAGACGGTGAATTAGAAAAAATAAGCTAGGCAGCTTCTTGGCCACCTAGCTTAATAATAACAACCTTTGGAATCGGAAGAACACAATTTCGGAAGAGTATGTTGGAGCTGTTTTTGTCTAAGAGAGAAAAAATTTTAAACTACACTCCAAAGGCTGTTAAATTCAACTCCTTCACACATACAAATTTAGCAACTGCTTAATTCACTTGTATCAATTTAAAGTCAGGTTTGTGTCAACAAAATAACCATGCGCATTATATCTTCAATATAAAATATATGACAGAAAACTATTTTTGTAATAATAGAAATTTATGTCATTGGCCTTAGACGATATTAAAAATTTCATTAAAGTTTCTGAAACTAAAAATATTACTCGAGCTTCCGAGAGCTTGGGATTAACACAACCTGCATTAAGCTACTCTATTAAAAGGCTTGAAAATGAATTAGGCCAAGAACTTATCGTAAGGCTTAAAAATGGAGTTGTTCTAACGAAATTTGGACAAGCATTTCTATCAAAGGCCCGCAAGTTGATCATACTTTGGGAAGAGTCGCAAAAAATACTCACGAATAAAGGAGAGGAAACTAAAGGTGAATTCTCAATAGGCGCTCATCCATCAGTTGCCTTGTATTCACTCAGTAAAATTCTTCCGAAAATTTACGAAAATTTTCCTCGTCTAGATTTTAAATTTGAACATGCCTTATCGAGGGAAATCACAGAGAAAGTTATTAGCTGGGAAGTAGATTTTGGAATTGTCATTAATCCCATAGCTCATCCTGACCTAGTAATACATGAAATTACCAATGATAAAGTTACCCTATTCAGTACCGGTGCGAAGGATGGCCGTTTAATATATGATCCTAAACTTTCTCAATCAACCCATATAATTGGAAAATTACCCCCTAACTTAAGAGAAAACTATATTCACTCTGAAAATTTAGAGGTGGTAGCTCAACTCGCTTCGAAAGGCTTAGGCGTTGGCCTCCTACCAGGCAAAGTCGCAGCAAACTTTCCAAAACTCAAGGCAATTAAAGATGCCCCCTATTTTGTCGACAGGCTTTGCCTTGTTTATCGAAATGAAAAACATCAAAATATCGTCAGCAAAAGTATTATCAAATTGATTAAAGAGTCATTTATTTAAGAAGCTCCTCAGCCACCTCTGAAACTTCAATCTGCAGGCCAACATCTGAATATCTATGAGGCAGATGCGCCAACTTCGAATTAATAAGCTCTTTAAGCTTCATAATAGAAATTAAGCCTTCATCTGATTTTTTCCAAATTGCATACAACGTTACATCTAGTGGTTGAGAAAGTTTGAATTTTCTCATTTTTGGATATTCCTGAAGAGGGTTTTCTACGACACACATGACACATCTTCCTCTCTCGCATAGTTTCCACAAAAAACCAGTATGATCAGAAAAGATCTTCTCCTTGGGTGCAATATTCTTAGAGCGAAGATACCTAGAGACTTTTTGCCCAATGATCTGGTCAGCAGAACTTTCACCAAAAGGAATATTATGTAGAATGTCTTCAGGGTCCTTGAATCTACCGAAGAGCTCTTCTGAACAGCAGAATACTAATTCGAAAGAACCAATTTCAGCATAGTTCAACGAACGCAGCTTCGGTTTTTCAATCGAAATTCCCCAGTCAATATGTCCTTTTGAAAGATTATCGATAAGGACTTCATGGTCTATTTGGCGATAAGTATTAACTGTCCCAAACTGAGTATAATAATCCCAGTACTGTGAAGAAAACTCATTAGCAAGATCGTAAGAAATTGTGTCAGTAATTCCTATTTTGACCGGATAGCCACCAAGTGCATTTCCCGAGAACTCTTCTAAGATCTTGTAACCTTCTTCAAAGATTTGCTTACACCGATCAAACAGCAACTGTCCTTCAGGAGTAAGACTTAGGCCTTTAGAACCTCTTTTAAAGAATTTTTTCTCTAAATTATTCTCGAGCCTCTTGATTTTTTCACTGAGAGTAGAAGAAGCTAAATTCAATTCCTGCGCCACTTCGCGCAGGGACTGAACTTTGGCCACTTCATAAAAATAGTAAAGATGATTCCAATTAATGTCTTTTAAACGTTTCATAACTTAACCCTATGAAATCCTCTAAACTTAGTAAATACCGAATGATTAAACTTCTATAGTACAGAAAGCACT
>CATLVA010000253.1 GCA_950060715.1 uncultured Oligoflexia bacterium
CCGCGGATTCAAAAGTATCCAAACCTAAATATCGCTCAGGTAAAAGGATTGATTTTGAGAGCCTTTTGATTGAAGGTGAGAAGAGAAAAGCTGATTATGCGGTAGTTACCGGAAACCTTGGAGAAGAGGATTTTGGTCTAATCAAGCTTAGAGAAGATTTTTTAGATTTAATGGCAAATGATACTCAGGAGGAGGTCGAATGATAGCGATTAAAACCGAGGAAGGTTTTTTAGTTAAGGTCATTCAAAACAATGAAAATTTGAAATATGGTTTTCATAAAGTTTTTGGTTTTATTAGTGAAGACAAAGCCCATAAAAGGCTTGATATTCGTTCCAGGCAAGGATTTGAATTTACTAATAACCACTGGGATTGCCAGTTTGAGTTAGTTCGTTCAGGAGAAGGCTTTTCTTTAAAATCACTAAATGATTGTAAAGTAGAGAAAATCTCAGAGAAAGAGTGGAAACTAGAAACCCCGAGAGGAGTTTTTAATATTGGAAATTACTCTGCTGGAGAATTTCTGGATTGTTTAAATGCACAAGACGACGAAAACTCTTGGTTAAGTAGAGCTGCAGAACTCATAACTCTTGGTGTTTTTCTCATTATTCCAGTTTTATTTTTCTTGCTACCAAGTGAGGAAATTGAAGAGGTGAAAGAGGAAATGAAAAAAGAGCCAATTGTGGTTCAAGTGATAAAGCCTGTAAATACAGTAAAAATTCAAGAATCGAATCCAGACTTGAAAATTAAGCCTATGAACGCCGCTGAAAAGTCTAAGCAAGCTGTGAAAAGAAATTTAGGTTTCTTAGGATTGGTTGGGTCAAAAGATCTGTCTAAAGTGACGGGTGGTGTGCCTCAAAAATTAAAACAAGCAACAGCTGGAGCTGGAGCTGGTGGGGATGCTGGTTCTGGTGGAGAAGTCCTAACTGGACTTGGAAAAGGGCTTAAAAAGACAACCGTTGGAAATACCGGTGTTGCAGGTCTCGGTGGAGTCGGTACAAAAGGTGCCGGAGGCGGTAAAGGTGGTTACGGTAATACCATGGTCGCATCTGGTACAGGGAAAGGTATCTCTGGGATTTCAGTCGCAAGTAATGATCTTGTGCTTGATGGTGGATTAAGTCGCTATGCAATCAACGCTACAATCGCAAAATACTTATCTCAAGTTAGACGTTGTTATGAAAACGAATTAAATAAAACGCCAGGTCTTGAAGGACTCGTTACTGTTGCCTTTCAAATCAATGGCCAGGGTAAATTAAATTATTCAAAAGTTTTAAAATCTTCACTTGGAAGTCCAGCAGCAGAGTCTTGTATAACAACTAAGATGATGAATTGGAAGTTTCCTAAGCCAAAGGGTGGAGTGAACGTAAATATTAATTATCCATTTATGTTAAGGCCGGTAGGAACATGAGAGGCAGTATGAAGTTATTAGTAGTTAGTTTTATCTTTTCACTTTTTCTTTCTTGTGAGAAAGATCCGTATCCTAGTCAAGGAGACGTACGAAAAGATCCACGAGATGAACAACGTGAAGTTCCTGACACAATTGCTATTGCAGTTGAAAAGAAATATGAATTTGATGAAGGAAAAAATAGAACCGTAAACGTAGGTGTCTTTGTTCCTGCCCCTGGTGTGCCTGATTTAACGATTAAAAATGCGCCAGAGGGACTAGTTTTCGATAAAGAAAATTTTACTTTTTCATGGATGCCAGGTCCATTTCAAGGAAATGACATTAACGATCCGACCAAAAAAACTCGAGTCTATACGATCGAGCTTCTTTTGAGAAATGCACTGGATCTTGGTGGAGAAACAAGAACGGCAGCAGTCACACTAGTGGTAAATGATGTTCCAAGAAATTTCTCTATTGAAGGTAGAGATAAAGCCTATGTTACTGAGGGAAAAACTCTTGAATACGAATTTGAAATGGAGAATATTGATTATCCTAAAGGTGGGTTCGATGTTACGATCGATGGCGGGCCTAGTAATCTAAAGCCTATTCAAATAGATGATACGAGATATAAGCTCGTATATAAGCCAGACTATTTTCATGTCAAACTTAACGAGAGAAAAACTGCTAATTACGATATCGAGATAAAAGCCTATAACCCAGCAAAACACGTGGCGGTTAAAACTGTAGAACTAGAGGTTGTAGACTCTAGGTTAGGCGTAACTGTGGTAGCTCCACCAACAATGGAGCAGGGTCTTGACTCGACTTTTCAAGTTTCAGCTTATGATGAGAATGCAGAAGTCGCTCCGCAAATATCACTTGTAGGAGACGAGCCTAACTATGGTGAATTTAAATTAACTCCAGTGAAAGATGAGGTTAATAATTCAAGTGTACTCAATGTCGTGTGGAAAGATATCCCTCCAAGTTATAATGGACAAAACAAAACATTTAGATTTAAAGCTTGTGTCCTTAATCAATATCGAGGAATGAATAACTGTAAAACAGTTGAGACAACTTTAAAAATCAGAGTTAAGGATAGAAAGGCTCCTGTATTTAATCGTTGGCCTTGGGATGTTGGTGAAGTAAAGTACTTTAAAAATGACGAGTATAATACGTTTAGAATCTCTGCTAAAGATGGTGATAACGGACAAAATATTACTGAACTCGTAGTTCAACCTGAGTCGATGAGGAAGTACGTGACTTGGAGTAATGGTAGGTTATCTGTAAGAAGCGATAAGCCTGGTATTCATCAATTCTCTTTAGTTGCTAAATCAGAATACAATATGAGTTCTGCTGAGAGTTTTGTTTTTGAGGTTTTTAAGAAAGATCGATCTAAGACTATTTATTTTACGGATTCAACCCGTGATAAAGAAGTAAAATTCTTTAAAGAAAATATGGATAATATAGAGATCATGAATCCTGCAATTCAAATTCTGGACGATAGAGCTCTCGCTGGAAGAGAAACTCTTGTTCTTGGAACTAGTGCTCTTCTAGATGATCATTTTAGACAAGAAATTCTTACGGTTATGGATAATGTGAAGAATATTATCATTGCTTCGCCAATGGTAGAAAATCTTCCAAAGGAGTTTTTAAATCTTATAGAGGATGATCTTAAGGTCACAATTCTGGGGAGGTATTCACAGTTGCCAACTTCCACAAAATTACAGGATTTGTATTTTGTGCAAAGACCGGATTTTACAAAAAACTCAGATGCAGTAACTCTTGCAGGAAATGCTTCAAGCAAATCTTTTGATCCTGTTGTGTTTCATGATGGAGTTTTAGCTGACAAATGTGACGATGTATTGGAACTCAATGACTCAACAGGTGAGCAAAAGAAGAGTTATTCGATAGGTATTATTTGTAATTTGCCAGGTAAGGGTAGGTTAGCTCTTTTAGGTACTGAGTTTGCTGATATTAAGGGAACCGGTGGCGATGAAGATATTGCCAAAAGATGGTTTTCTGACATGTTAAATAAAAAAGTGGTGAGATAATTTATGAAAAAGAAAATTTTAGCAATTTTACTCGTATTAGGTAGCTCTCAAAGTTTTGCTGAGCAGGATTTATCTCAGAAACTAGAAAGTCTAAATATACCAAGTGATAAGGTTACACCACTTTTATCGGAAGAAGATTTATATGCGGTAAATGAGAGGTACTCGAGTTTAAATAATCGGTTTGAGTTGACTCTATTTGGTGCTCACGATTTTGCAGCGGATGCTCACATGGATAGTAAGCAGTCAGGTGTAACTGCGAGATACCATATCAACTCAAGATGGTCGCTCGGTGCTAGATATACTGAAT
>CATLVA010000254.1 GCA_950060715.1 uncultured Oligoflexia bacterium
GAAGTAATAAGAAGCTGTTTTGCAGTACTACCACTGGCGGTTGTAAAATGACTAACGAGACAAAAACTTCCCTGATAAGTTTTTGTAATATCTGTTAAAAAAGAAAAAATGTCATTTCCCCTGATTAGAAAACTGTCGTCGTAATCCGAAGTTAAGCTTAGGGTCGCGGTGGTTCTCTCTCCATTTTTCTGGAAAAAATTTACTTTCTCTGTAAATTGATTGGTCGAATTTGAAGTTGAATCGGTAGTAGTGTTTGTCGTATCTGATGAGAGTGATGAATTTTCATCCAAAGTGGTTGTTCTCGTAGCTTGTTCTGGCAGGCAGGACGAAAATAACAATAATAATATAAGTATTTGAATTCCAATTAACTTCATCTTATTAACTTTTCGACTTGGATAAGTTCTAACCTTAAGTAATTATAGAGTACACTGGCGCTTGACTCGGGTATAGGCTTAAGTCTTTGGTATTACGTAATGAAAAACTTAGAGAGCAGAAACTTTTTGCCGGTTTCAGCTTCTGACTCCGTGGTATAATGGATGCACTGGAGGAGAGATGAAGTATTTTTATATGAGTTTATTACTTTTGAGTTTCAATGGATTGGCACAAGAAAGAAAAGATATTGAAGGAATCTTAGAGCAAATGGAATCGATGGGAACGTTTACTCCTGCAGAAATCAAAGCAGCTAAAGAGAGACTAAATAGTCTTTCAGATGATGAACTCGGTACTATGGTAAAGAAAGGTCACGAAGCCATGAGAAACCCTAAGCTTCGAAAAGATGCAAAGGATGTCATCCGTCAATATAAAGAGCAGGGAGGCAAGCTTCCATCTGATGAAAATGTAAAACTTGATTAGGATAATAAATTCTTAAATCCTTATGAAATAATGTCGATAAGTTCTGCATGTCAGATCAAAGAAATGCATTGATTATCATTGATAATGAAGAGCAGATACAATTATCCAAAGAGGTCCTTGAGGAACTCAAATATAGAGTAGTCGTTGCTAAGAATAGTAATGAAGCTCGTCTTAAATTTTCTAACGAACCATTTAATTTAATTCTTCTTGATCATGATGTTCAGAATTTTCGAGGAGCTGATTATATAGAGGGGATAAGAAGAAAAGAGAATGCGAAAAATATTAAAGATATTATCCCAATTCTTGTTTTTTGCGAAAAACCAAATTCTTTTACCGAGCTTTACTCTCAAATTGATCACGTCAAATATATTGAAAAACCATATACTAAATTAGAATTAAAAAAGGGTTTACTTGCTTTTACAGGTAACTCAAGTGTCATTGCTGAGAATACTAAAACTATTTCTGAAGGGGAGTACCTCATTACCGAAGGGGGAAATAACCATGAAATGTTTTGGGTATTGCAAGGTCGTTTTCAAATTACCAAACTTAATCATGACGATCAAAACGTTATTATTGGAGAGGTGAGTGCTGGTGAGTTAGTAGGAGAGATGAGTTTTCTAGATAATTTACCACGTTCAGCGAGTGTGCGAGCACTAGAGGATAGTGAAGTGCTAGTTATTCCTCATAAGAAATTTATAGATGTTTTGGATGGTCAACCTCGATGGTTTAGGTCTCTCATGCAGACTATGTCTCAGCGGCTTAGAAGAGCCAATGATAAAATTGCCTTAAAAATTGTTCAAGCAGATACAAAAGAAGAAAAATAGGAGTAAAAAATGAGTCCAAATTTGATTGGTGGAATAGTTGCTGGAGTTGTTATTATTGGAGGTTTTTTTTACGTTGTAGGAATCTTTAATAAATTAGTAAGACTTGCAAATGGCTATAAAAATGCTTTTGCTCAAATAGATGTCCAACTACAGAGAAGATATGAATTGATTCCTAATTTAGTTGAAGTTGCCAAGAAGTACATGGCTCACGAGAGAGAAACTCTAGAAGCAGTCATTCATGCTAGAAACCAAGCACTTGCTGCAAAAGATTCATTGAAAGCTGATCCTAGTAGTGATCAGGCAGCGAAAAATTTTGCTAAATCTGAAGGCGCTTTAAACTCTTCTATGGGTGGATTTCTAGCACTTTTTGAAAGTTATCCTGATTTAAAGGCCAATGATAATATGAAATCTCTAATGGAAGAACTTACTTCTACTGAAAATAAAGTAGGGTTTGCCAGACAGAATTACAACGATTCTGTAATGCATTTTAATGTGGGGATTCAAGAGTTTCCAGCAAATATTTTTGCTGGAATGTTCGGTCATACTACAGTTCCTCAATTAGAAATTGAAGATGTTAAAATGCGATCTGCAGTTAAAGTTGAATTTTAAATACTGACCTATGAATTTTTTTGAAGATCAAAGGATTGCTAGAAAAAGAAGTTCAAGACTTCTGACGCTATTTTATTTCGTGGTTTTTGCCGTCTCAGCTATCTGTGGGACAATCGCTGCAATGTATGCGAATAATGCCTCTCGGGGCAGAGGAGGTCTATACATCTATTCACTTGACCTCTATATTAGTAAGTCTGTTTTTATCTGGTTTGGAGCTGTTACAACTTTCATTGCGGCATTAATTTTAATTAAAACATGGTTTGAGGTTCGTTCTTTAAAAAAAGATCCCTCCCAAATTTGTAAGAGTCTTGGGGCAAGAAAAGTCCTCCATAATTCCCGTGATTTTTATGAAAAGCAGTATATTAATATTGTCGAAGAGATGAGCATTGCTTCATCTGTTCCTGTTCCTGAAATCTATGTTTTAGAAGATGATGCTATAAATGCTTTTGCCTGTGGTTTTGATATTAATTCTGCTGCAGTCTGTGTAACCAGTGGTTGTATGCAGAAGCTATCTCGAGATGAATTGCAGGCAGTAGTTGCTCACGAATATAGTCATATTTTTAATGGTGATATGAAGTTGAATTTGAAATTATTAGGAATGCTTGCAGGTCTAATTCTAATTTTTAAAATTGGGGTGAATTTAATGCGCTCAAGTGGACGCTCCTCTCGAAGAGATTCAAAGGGGGGAAGCCTCGCTCCTTTAGGACTCGGATTAATGGCCATTGGTGGTCTCGGCTATCTAGGCGGGATTATACTAAAAGCAGCTATTTCTAGACAAAGAGAATTTTTAGCAGATGCTTCAAGTGTTCAATACACCAGAAATCCCGAAGGTATAGCAGGAGCTCTTAAAAAAATTTATATCAATCACACTCAAGGCATTATTCATGCGAAGAATGCCACTCAGGCAAGTCATATGTTTCTAGTTGAAGGTGTGAAGAGCTTCTTCTCCCTTTCAACTCATCCACCGATATTTGAGAGAATAAAAGCTGTAGATAAAAATTTTGATGAAAAAAGGTTTTTAAATGAAGATGCAGCTTCACTCATACAAGAAATGAAAGAACTTCAAACATCAGAAAAGAGCAATACACGTTCTCAAGATGAGCGTATGAGGGATGCAAGAGAGAAACTTTTGAAGATTGCTCCTTTGTTCCTTATATATCAGTCGCAAAATAATTATTTGGGATTAGTGCAGACCTTACTCCGAAGAGGTAACGATGATTTTGGTCATTTGTCTGAGGAAGAACTTGAAACGGCACTAGAGAAAGCTTCAGGGGAGCTAAAAGATTTACCTCAATCTGAACGCCAAAAAATACTTCAGGAAATCATTAAAGAAGTGAATGCTGACGGAAAAATTAGCTTTTATGAATTCCTAGTGGTCGCCTATCTAAAG
>CATLVA010000255.1 GCA_950060715.1 uncultured Oligoflexia bacterium
TTCAGAATATTCCACACGAACTGCCCTATCGGAGCTAGAGTATTGAGGTTTAGTATTATTTTGATATTTTTTAGACAGGCTGAGTAGTTTGAGTAGCTTAGAGAGATTTGGCTTAATTTCACTTAATTTGCCAAGAATTTGTGTAGAGACTAGCGATTTTTTACTTTTCTATTCAAAAGCTCTCGGTGCTCTAGCTCACCTTCTTCATAAATATCCAGTGCTGAGCCTAGAATCTTTTTATCGACTTGCCCTATCAGGTTTTGGTTTTTACCTTCATAATCATATTTATTCAGGATGTACTTCATAGCGTTTAGTCTGGCGCGTTTTTTATCGTCGGAACGAATAACGATCCAAGGAGAAATTTCGCTATCGGTATGATGAAACATATACTCTTTTGCTAGCGTATAATCGTTCCAACGCCCGAGACTTGAGATATCCATAGGGCTAATCTTCCACTGCTTAAGCGGGTCCATAAGGCGTCCCATAAAGCGCCTCAATTGCTCTTCTTGGCTTACTGAAAACCAGAATTTATCTAAATGAATATGAGAGCTAATTAGCATCTCTTCAAATAAGGGGCATTGCTTGGCAAATATCTGGTATTCCTCTTGAGTGCAAAAGCCCATTACGCGCTCCACGCCGGCCCTATTATACCAAGAACGATCAAATAGGGTGATTTCTCCCGCTGTGGGTAGGTGCTGCACGTAACGCTGAAAATACCATTGCCCTAGTTCTTTTTCAGAAGGCTTTAAAAGAGCCACCACCCTAGCACCTCGGGGATTAAGATGCTCTAAAAAGCGCTTAATCGTCCCCCCCTTGCCGGCAGCATCTCTACCTTCAAATACAATTGCGTGCTTGGCCTGAGTGGCCTTAATATGCTTTTGCCATTTGATGAGCTCTATTTGCAATAGATATAGTTCATCTTCATACTCTTCACGACCAATTTTATGCTTATAAGGATAATGATCCCCAAGAATTGTATTTTTTGAAGCTTTTAAAATTTTTTCAATATGCTCAGGTTTAACAGGTAGGTTTTCTAAAAGAAAATCTGCTAGTTCCTTCTTTCCATTTTGAGCAACAGTTTGAAGCTTTGATAACTCAATCATTTATTTTTTCCAATGGAGTTAACCAAAAGAGATTTTCATTGAGTTTCTGAATTTTATCGGTGTGAACACTCGCTTCCTGAGGACATGTCTCTTTGAGCTCAATTTTAAATTTCGTTTTAAAATAATTCTCTACCTTATTTTTAGGAACACTAAAAGGAGGCCCTATTTCATCGTTATTGAAATCAATGGTAAGAAGAAAATAATCCACTATAAGGTTAGTATTAATAAATCTTGCGTAGCGCTCTCTTATCTCACTTGGAAGAGCGATAATACTGGCGCGATCATAAATGCAGTCGATTCCTTCAAATGAGTCAAAATCAAAAAGATCCCCACAATAAAGAGTAAAATCCTTACAGCGATAGACTTTAAATTTCTCTTTTTCAGTTATATCAGGTTTTAAACCTGCATCTGAAAAAAACTTCTCCACTGCCAATTGTGAAAGCTCCACACCTACAACTTCTAAACCGAGGCCTTGAAGAAAATGCATATCTACACTGGCACCACAAAGAGGGACAAACACCTTCTTTTTACCTTTAAAAAAATCTTTTGCGTGAGCCTCCAAAAGAGGGTGACAAGAATCTCTGTGAAAACCTATTTGATTGGCATTCCATTTTTCTAACCAAAATTCTTTTTGCATAAAACTATCCTATAAGTCTAAATCTTCTAAACAAGAGCTCCAGGCGTCTAAATCATCTTCGCCAAATTCTTTAAGAGTCTCTTGGGGAAGATCTCCTGATTTTCCAATGACTAAAGTTTGCCCGTCGATATTGAGTTCATATTCCTCATCAGTAGAAAAGCTCAGCTCCTCTAGTATTTTGTTGGGTATAAAAAACCCCTTAAAATTGCCCATCTGTTCGAGCTTAATTTTCAAAATCAGCTCCTTGATGATTTTTTAAGCGTCGCCATTTGAGAGAAAAGCTTCTCAGCTCTTTTCCATTGAATATTGACTTTATCTCCAGGGCGATAATACCTCAGAGCAAATGCCAAATCATAAACGGACTTAATTTCAATCTCACCTATTTTCACGATGACATCATCTGCCTGAATACCAATGCTAGCGGCAGCAGAATTTGGAGTGGCACCACTGCACTGAACTCCTATAATATCATCTGATTGACCAAATTTTGGAATACAACCTAAGCTCGCTCCATACCCTCGGCTTCCACCTTCATCACCTGTTTGATAATTTTCATCAAAAACAATTTGGCTTGTGTCTGCTTTTTTAATTAATTCAACCGCAAATTTTGCAAGCTTATCCATGCTCTTATAATCGATTTTATCAGAGTCATCACTAGGCTTATGATAATCTTCGTGAGCACCTGTAGTAAAAAATAAAGACGGAATTTTTCTTAGGATAAAAGGTGCATGATCAGATGAACCGAGCGCCTGATTTTTCAAACGAAAATCATTGTCCCCTAGACCCGTAAGCATGTTTTGAAATTGAGGCGAGCTGGCCCCCCCCATAACGGAAATCTCTTGTTGAAACCTACCTACCATGTCGAAATTAAACATGGCCGAAATAGCTCCATATTCAGCTTTAAAACTCTCCCATGAACTTGCAAAATGCTCCGAACCTAAAAGCCCCATTTCTTCAGCGTTAAATAAACTAAAGACCACCGTTTTTTCTAATTTCATTTGAGAAAGAAGTTTTGCAAGATGAATAACCATCGCCGTTCCAGATGCATTATCATCAGCTCCATTATGAATTTGAGGTGTGTTACTAGTATCGGCAGAAGATTCTCCTCCCCAACCTAAATGATCCATATGCGCACCTAAAACGATAACACCTTGGCCACTTCCTGCAATGACTCCATTGATATTGGCGACTCTTCCCGTGACCTTTTTTAAATTTACATTGATATTAGCACTGGCGTTTAGCTCAAAGGAAAAGGGCTTTTGGCTTGAGGCAATTTGTTTTTGTAGTTCCAAAGTATTAGTCCCCAAAAGTAATTTATCAAACTCCGAATTTTTTGTTTTCCCAGCGATGGCCGAAAAACGCTCCCCACCACCTTCTGAGCCTTTAAAGTATAATTCATCCACGCCGCCGGCAAGACCCAGTGGATTTTCAATTAGAATTACAGCACGTGCCCCATGCTTAATTGCATTTTTAAGTTTATAAAAAAGAGAGCGGTAGTTTATATAATCGGGCTTTCTAAAAACTGATTGAGTATTTCCAATACCTGGATCACCAGTAAAGATAACGACAATTTTATTTTTAGCATCTAGGTTTTTATAATCATCATATACGAGATTTGGATCACCTTTTGGAATTGAAATTCCAAACCCTGCAAAAACTAATTCACCTGTATAGTCACCACTTAAAGAATAAGATAGCGGTTCAAAGTCCACCGTTTGATTAGAGATACTAAGAGTATTTCCGGAAGGCATTTTTTCCATATGAGTGAAGATGGTGAACTCTTGTTCGTACTGACTTCCCAGAGGAGCAATGCCGATTGTTTTAAATTGTTTTTTTATATCGCGATTAACGCTTGATCTACGTCATTTTTGATATCTTCAAAATCTTCTAGACCAACTGAAAGTCTAACCAAATTATCA
>CATLVA010000256.1 GCA_950060715.1 uncultured Oligoflexia bacterium
AATCTATATCATGCCATCAATGAATCCTGATGGATCTGAGCTTAAGCAAAGAGGAAACGCTAAGGGTGTCGATTTAAATAGAAATTTTCCTGACTGGATTAGAGGGGATGTGAATAGCACTAATAATCGTCAGCCAGAAACTCAAGCGGTAATGAAGTTTCAAGCCGAAAGAAAATTTTCTTTATCTGCTAATTTCCATGGTGGTGCTGTTGTTGTGAATTATCCTTGGGATAATACATACACTCGTCATCCTCTTGATGGTCTATTAAAAGAGCTGTCATTGAGGTATGCCGACTTGAATCCAGCTATGAAAAACTCTCGTGCATTTGGCAGAGGAATTACCAATGGAGCTGACTGGTATAAGGTTCACGGTGGAATGCAGGACTGGTCATACTCTTGGTATAATGATCTACAGGTAACAGTTGAGCTTTCAAATAAGAAGTGGCCTGACTATAAAGACATTCCTGGTTTTTATAAAGATAACAAAGACTCAATGATGGCGTATTTATTCTCCATTCACCAAGGTGGAGGAATCAAATTTGCTGATCAAAAAACTAGCGGTGTAGTGAATATTACAAAAATTGATGGTGGCCAGCAGTTAAAACTTGGAGAGTTTAATTTCTCAAAAGGCGAATTTTATAAAGTACTTCCTATCGGTGAATATAAGTTTGAAGGAAAAACTAAAGCTGGGAAAAGCTTTTCGGAAATAATTGAAGTGGACACTACAATTAATTCAAACGGTAATTACTCACAAATTTAAATTCGCTAAATCTAGAATATAATCAAACTCTTTAGGGGAAACAGGTGTTATTGATAATCTGTTTCCCTTTTTTAATATAGTCATATCCTTGAGAGCTGATTGTTCTTTAAGCTCTTTTAGAGAAATAACACGATCAAATTTTGCTTTGAATTTAACCTCTACCATATACCAGCGTGGCTCTTCCTTAGTTGCCTTTGGGTCGAAATACTCTGATTTTTTATCAAGGGCCGAAAGATCAGGGTGGGACTCTTTACTTACTGTTGCTACTCCCGCAACACCCGGTGTGGCACAACTCGAATGATAAATGAGAACTAAGTCATCCTTTTTCATTTCATCCCGCATGAAATTTCGTGCTTGATAGTTTCGCACTCCATCCCAGCTTGAAGTCTTTTTGCTCTTTAGGTGATCAATAGAAAATACATCAGGTTCAGTTTTCATTAGCCAATAATTCATACCTTTATCAGTACCGAAACGATCGGGTATCGGCAATCAGCAAATTTTGCCGCTTGGGCAAGTTTTTTCCGAACTTAGATTGTAAAAGCCGATGAATAGGATACGAGGGAGTAAACATGAAAAAAATCAATCTCTTTTTTTTAGTCTTAATTGCAATCTCTTGCGCAACTGACACAGGGCGCTTTGATGTGAATGGGCTAGAGAAAATCAAAAGTTCGGCCAGTGATAATATGGTTTATTTAGGAAACTATAGTCCCAGTAAAATGAATAGGGGGCCTGCAAGTGTCGCAAAAGCATCACAAAAAGATCCAGAGCTTAGTAATAGGCAAATCTATTTTTTAAGTTTTTATCGGCAATATTTAAAACTAGGACAAGCAGTTGGGGCAGAAGCTAAGGTTCAAAATTGTCCGAGCTTCCATCAAGTTGTACTAGAGTATAAGGATAAGCTTGAGGCTCCTTATGTTTCTAAAATACCGGTGCTTGATCAAAGTTTATTTCAATCTGATATCACGCAGATTTCTAATTATCCGGTACTGGCCTTATCTGTGGAAAAAGATGCTGTTCTTTGGCAGGATCTCCAAGAAAAAAATTGGAAGCAAGATTCTGATCTCGTTAGTAAGGCGATTAGTTATCATAGAGAAGAGATGACTAAAGAGCTGTCACAACTATGCGAAACAGGAGTGAGTGCAGGATACTATGTTTACGAAAATTTAGTGACGTATTTTAAAGAGTATAAAGACTTTCACTACAGCCGAAATGGCCTGAAAGCTCTTTTAAAAGTTCCAACTCTCGCCAATATGGTGGTACTGGACAATCTAACTCATGATTCCTACTATATTAATCAAGACACTGAGTTTGACCATTGGTTGTTGAAACGCGCTAATACTGAGTGGTTTAAGCAATACAGAGATCATTTGAAGTTTCAAAGAGATCAGCTGCTTGAAGCTAAGTATTCAAAGTAAAGGGTAGGAATGAAAAGATTATTAACTTCAGTTTTTGTTTTAGGGATGACATTGAATTTAACTAGTTGTGGAGTTCAAGAGGTTCCTGAAGAACAAGCGGAAGATAGAATTGGTCAATCAATTACCGTTGATCCTGAGGATAAATTTTCTACGACTGAAGTAAGTAATTTAAAAATTGTTTGTGATAGCCTAAGCGATAAAGAGTTTCTTTGGCTTGATCAAATAAGAAATAACGTGGCGGTTAATCGAAATTTTAATATGTACACTAAGTCTTGTGGTGAAACACAATATGAAGAGCCGGTTGCTATTTCAGCTGAGCTTGTTAAAGAAGATAACGAGTTAGAGTTCAATATTACTTCGGGGTCGAGTACCTATTTTCAAGAAGAAGTGTTAGTGGCGAATTCAGCTGCGTTGGAAAGCCTATGCCAGGCAGAGGTTAGTGATTCAACTGAAAGATATAAACTATCTGGAAGTTATGGGAAGTGGATACAAATTTTAAATAATAGAAGTGGAATTTGTGGCACGAGAATCTCTGCAGATGATGTAAAAGACTCTTCAACAAATGACACCGTCGAGTCTGAACCTGAAGTGGGAACGAGCTATTGTTTTACAATTACAACTGCTAAGAAAAAATCATCGGGAGCCTATGAAATCCTCTCGGTTGAATCTTTAGAAGTTAAAGTTAAGGACGATAGCGACGAAAATATTGGCGAAGTTTTAAAGAGAACTTATTCTTCTTCATCTACTTGTAGTGAAGTTGATAGTGAGCAAGAAACTTATACTTCTGTGCAATTACTAGATCTTTAAAACCTAAGGACAGGCCCAGCCCACTTGAATTGTTCGAAGTTCCATGGTGTCTAGATCTAGAACCTTTTGACAATAATATCTTTCGAAGTAATCTTCATTGATTTCTAGCTTTTCAGGGCATTCAATTTCTTTGATTTTTTTTGCTAATGCAGTTCGCATTGTTTTTGCTGGGATATCGATAAACTCATATGAGTGATCTTTAGCTATCGCTATTTTGAAAAAATTATCTTCAAAGTCTTTTAAAACTATTAATTTTTCATTTTGTATTAAGGAGACAGTGTCACCATAAGGAATATGGTATGCTGTTTTATTAGTTCCATTATATAAATATACCGGCGTGAACTTAGCGACTTCATGATCTAATTTATCCTTAAGAAAGAGATGGCCCCGGTAAATTGTATTATTCGGATTTTTAGGGTTGTGAACCGAACATCTTGAATTCCATAGTATAGGATCTGATTTTTCAAAAATCTCTTTTCTGGCCAGGATTTGTATTGGTGTACCGTTTTCGTTTTTAAACTTATTTAGTGTTTTTATCTTGTCTTTGCTAGCGCCTTCCAAAACCTTAAGCCATGCTTCTAATTTTTTACCACTTTCTTTTGAGCATTCAGAATTTATAGGACAACCAGGGTTTTCATGCTCATAAGATTTAAACTTAGGATCCATAACGTTGTT
>CATLVA010000257.1 GCA_950060715.1 uncultured Oligoflexia bacterium
GTACGAAATCAAATTCAATTTTGATTTCAAAGCAGTCATTGATAACTGTGCTCTCACAAAAAGAAAACACGAAGCAGGGACTTGGATAACCCAAGAAATCATCAACGGATACATTAGACTTTTTGAAGCTGGTAAAGCCTACTGCGTTGGTATCTACAATGGAGATCAAATTGTAGGTGGTCTGTATGGAGTTTGTTTCGGTGGGATCATTAGTGGTGAGTCAATGTTTCATACAGAATCTAATGCCTCAAAATTATGCGTTTATTCTGTCATGGAAAAATTAAAAGCTCAGAATATTCCTTTTCTTGATACCCAAATGGTTACCCCTATTATCGAGAGTTTTGGTGGCGTAGAAATAGACCGAGACACCTATCTTGAAGAATTATCAAAATTAAGAAGAATTACGCTGACAAGAGCCGATATATTTAACTCATAGCTCGTTCAACTAAGTTAACACGAATTAATTGGCTATAATCTCCAGTTAGTTCGATTGCATCAGTCGGACAAGCGATGGCGCATAAGTTACATCGAGTACAATGAGAAGTATCTAAATAAAACTTTTGGGGAGTCTCACCCGTTTTAAGAGTGTTCGGAAAGTTAACCATATTCGGTTTTTTTATTTCAATTGCTTTAGTTGGGCAAATATCACTGCAAATTTCACAACTGATACAAAGGCTATTTCCTAATTGATCATTTTTTAGCGTAGGATATTTATGAGTGAAGTGCTTTTTCAACTTCAATGAATCTTGATTGATTTTACCGGCTTCAACTCTAGTGCGCCAACCGATATAGAACACGTGAGCCGATGAGAAAACAAAACGAAAAGGATTAAAACGAGTTGAATCTTTTAGGTTTACTATCATCTTATCGCTCCACTTCTCTCAAATCGATATCCATTGAAGTCCATAGAGGAAAAACATTCATGATGTCTTTGTTCTCTAAGAAACGTTCTAAATATGATGGTTCAGCAAAATGGCTTCCAAGTAGCCTTACCAATTGCTTCTCATCAGATTTAATTAGGTCCACCCCAATAACTCCACGAGGGCTTTCAATAAAAGCTGTAGCGTTAAGTGACGAGAAGTTTAAATAGTTCTCAACGCTTTTCTTATAATTTTGCTCATCAACTTGATCTAGATTATGTAGGAAATCAGTGGGTAAGTCTGGACTAATAAAATTTCCTGTTGGTAAATTATCTAGGACCTGAACAATAATTCGACTTGATTGTAAAATTTCTTCGATTTTAACCAAAAACAAATCATACAGAGTCCCTTGAACTCCCATAGGAATATCAAATTCTACATCTTGATAGAAATAGAATGGATCTCTTTTTCTTAGATCTAAATTCACTCCAACACTTCTAGCAACAGGTCCGGTCAATCCCCACTTTATGACATCTTCTTTTTCAACGAGACAAAAATTTAGAGCGTTCTCGTTAAACTTAAATGTTAAAAGATAATCTTTTATTAAGGCAACCAGATGTTTTTCAAGCATAGAAAGTTCATCAATCATGCGTGAACTCCATGCTTGGCCTAAATCGAGTGTCGTCCCTCCAGGTCGGATTAAATTTAAACCAAACTCGTTGCCTGAATAAGATATCATTAGCGACTGAAATTTTTTAATCCACAGTCGAGTAAAGTCAATCAGGACTGCACTTTTGAAATCTACCGCCACTTGATCAAAGTATAATAGATGATCTAGAATTCGATTGAGTTCAAACGTCACCATTCGAATAGCTTTGGCCCTATCAGGGATCTCAATATTTTCCTTTAATTCTATCCCTCTACTAATCAAAAAACTCCACAACAATCCTCTTTTAGGAAAGTAGTTCTCTAAAGTTTGAAACGACAAATTCCAATCAAGCCCTGACAAAATATCTTCAAGTCCAATATGGAAGAGCCCTTTTCTGAAATTAGCTTTTGCCACTTTATTCTTATCCATTCTAAGATCAAGTAAATGAGTGTTCTTTTTCAAGTTACTAGGAAACTCAACTGTTTGCAGATCAAGATAGTCCCTATCATCTTTTATAGGCTCTTTAAATCTATAATCTTTTTTAAGAGTCAGTCCTGTTTGCTGAATCAACTGCCTTTCATAGAAGCTAGCATTTTTCCAAAGGTGCGATATTGAATAAAGTTTTTCTCCACTTGGAAGTTCAACTTCCACACAAAATTGATCTTTCTCTTCAAAATCAAAAAAGTAATAGCGAAGCTTTGTTAACTGTGAATTTTGGTCAAGACAATGAATTCCCAAAAGCCAGATATAATTATTATCACTTCCTAAGCTGAAAACAAAAGAGTTGAATTGATTGAACTCGCATTGATAGGTTTTATATCCAGATAGTTCGTGAATTAAATTAAGATTACTTTTCATCTCTACCCTTCATTAAATCAAAAACACCTGAAATAAGTTCCTTCAATTGAATAGGATGTTTCTGATACTCAAGATCAACTCTAATATGATTTCGGATGTCTTTTACAACTCCCTTGGCATTATTTAATACTCTTTTAGGTAAAAGACCTTCAGCATAAACGACAAAAGGCTTCTGCTTTTCTAAACTTTGTAACCTGTCCTTAATTTCATTTAACTGGACAGTATTAATTGGACCAACAATCAAAATAATTTTTGCAGGTTGATATTCGCTCTCCCATATACCATTGAAGCTCTGTTCATACTCAAAATAATCATAACTACTTTGTATAGCATCAGCTGCTCCATTTCCCCAAATACTTATAGGAACTGAAAGATTGCCAATTTTTTCTTGGCTAGATAAATGTATATTTTCAATAAAATTAGTTAAACTCATAATTCTCTATTTTGTTCTTAGAATTGTGGCCCTTCTACGCCATTTAATATCTTCTGGAAAAGTTGGAACTTTCTCTACCAGATCTTCTTGCTTCCCATAGCATTGAAGTTTTTTATTTTCTTGGTAAACCCAGGAATACAACTTATTATGCGTTCCGATGGACCCTCTATCATAATCAATATATCGATAAGTAGGATAGTTCTTAAACCTTAGGTTATTCAAGTAATTTATGGACTGTTCAAAAGCAAGATCGACTTGCCTAGCATTACACTTAGCAAATTCTTTATTTCTTTTAATTGCCTTTGTCCCGTCTGTTAAAATAGGATTCTTCACCCAAAGAGAGCGGTTACAATCAAAGCTATATCCCAAGTCATTCAACAAATGCACAGCCGCATAGTGAGCCATAAACCAATGCCTCTCAGGATTAGTGAAAATATTTGTTGGATAAACAAATTTTGAACAAACATTATATTCATCACCAAACTTCACAAAGGCATTTTTAAAGCGTTCGTAAAAGAATCTTCTCGACTCCTTATTAGATCCTCGAATTATGTCTCGCCGCTCCTTTAAAGATTTTGCTGCTGCCAATTTTTTCTCAACATCTGATGGCTTGGCAACTGCCTCCCAGACGTAATCATATAGTTTATAACAAGAACTCCTTATCTGATTGAGTCGCTTATTAGTCAAAAGAATTGATCTGCTCTTTAAACTAGAAACAGTTTGTAATGCTGAAAGCTCAGGACCCATTCGATAGCTTGGATAAAATTTACCGGCCACGTAATTTTTTCCGAAACCATTCTCGATAAATGCTTTTACTTCCGGCCAATTAACTTTCGTACGCAGATCTTCAATT
>CATLVA010000258.1 GCA_950060715.1 uncultured Oligoflexia bacterium
TGGAAGTGCTTTGATGATTTTTTCACGACAATGTTTGAGTCGACTTTGATTAATCTTGAGGTATTCATCTAAAAACTTTCTGTCTTTAAAAATATTTTCAATATATAGCTGAGTGGCACTGCCAACGGGATAAAAATAACTTGAGGCTCCCATCGCCTGAGTAAGTTCATCATTATCAGTATAAAAAAATCCCACTTTATAACCGGCCAGGCAAAAGTCTTTGGCCACACCGTAGAGAAAATGAGTTTTAACACCTCTATCTCTCGCTTTTTGAAAAAGTGAATCATGCTTTTCACCATTGTGACGAGAAAGCGCATAGATTTCATCCGAAATTAGGTGAAGGTCATTTTCTAAGCAAAATTTGATGACATCATTTTGAAATTCCTCCGAGATTGATTCTGCAGTCGGATTATGAGGATGGGTGATGAGCACCGCTTTTACTTTTCGATAAGCCTTCAAAGCTTCCTTGAATGGAGCGATTTCATGGTCAAAATTATTTTTTGGATCTAATTGGACAGGAATAAATTCGCATTTAAAACGCTTAGTGAAATCATGCTCAAATCCAGTGTAATAAGGAGCAGGAATTAGGATTTGATCCCCTTCATCAAAAAGGCTAAAGCTCAAGGACTCACAAAGAGATGAAACTCCGTTATTAATAATTAATTTTTCAGGGTCCAAATCTTTAATTCCAAGATAATCATGAAAAAACTTAACACTCTCTGTTTTAAGAGAAGAAATCCCTCTGGAGTCACAATATTGAATATGTTCTTTTTCAATTTTGATGGGGCGGTTTAAAAAATCAAGAAGCATATCGCTCATGAGGTGATTTTCAGCAATTCCAAAATTTAAAAAACCATCTGGGTTTTCTAATGAATAAGGATCAGCAAGACAGTTTAAATGTCCTACAACGATGGCCGAAGGACTCCCCGTTAATTCTTGTGCCCTCTGAGAAATCATGCCTTATGTTCCTTTAGTTGAGTCATAACCTGAAATAATTCCATACCCTGATGCACACAACTAGATGGGCAGCGGTTAATGATTATTCCGTCTTGTTCAGCTTTAACTGTTGAGCGGGAACTTACAATAGGATCGAGTGGGTCGATATTTTTTAGATTATAAAAGCTCGCAAGAGTATCACCTTTTAAAAATCTTTGACCTGGTTCAAAATGATAATCTACCAGTCCACCATTGGGAGAGTAGATCGTTTTATAGTTTGCAAGGGCACAACTATGAGAGTCAATCTTGTCAGGTGTACCTTCAAGAACTCCTTTGTAACGTAGATAATTCACAATACTCTCTACATCTTTAGAGGCGGCGTGCATTTGAAACGTCTCTTCTGAGCCAAACTCAAGAGTGAATGATTCTATATCCGGTTTCACTTCTCTACCAGAATCCTTTAGGGCATTCATTAGGTGTACCCAAGGCATAAATGCAGCCTCGTCCATCGCACCACTAAATTCGTTAGGAATAATAAGGTTATGTTTAAACTTTAAATAATGTGCAATTTCTTCTTCATACTCTGCCGCATATAAATAACGAGTGGCCACAGGACCAGTGTGAAGGTCCAAGATACCGTCTGCTTGCGAGGCGAGATGTTGAAGTAAAAGGTTTAGCTTATTATTTTCAGAAAGCTTTCTGGTCTGAATAAGATGCCCGATATGTTTTCTAAAAATTTCATCAAGTTGTGCTTTGTAGACAACTTTTAACTCGTGCCATGGAAGACTGTCGTGATCATCTAAAAACTGGGTTAAATCAAAACCGCTAGCCGTGATGATATCCACATAGTTTCTATTCCAATTATCACCTGTGACTGGGTTATATCTTCCATAGGTGTAGGTGCCATGTTTATTATTGGTGGCGTAAGGATTCGCAAGTGGAATAAAAGTAATACTCCCTTTGACACTTGTGCTATTAAGCAGATCCATTAACTGTAGGATGACTGCATTTCCTTGCAGTTCAGCTCCATGCACCGATGCTTGGATATGAATATGAGGACCCGGAGAACCTTTTAAGGTATAAGTTTTAAGAAATAATTGCTCACCTGTGGCAAGCTCTTTAATAGGGTATTCGTCGATACTCCACTGCATATTAAATCATCCAGTCGTATGAGGTTTTTGGAGGTCTAGGTATCATGAGATCGCCATTGTATGAAATGACTTCTCCAGGAAGTTTATGGCATAGAAAATATGGCATAGACTCAGTAAAACCATAGGCTCCCGTTTTGTGGTGAACTAACCAGTCGCCAATCTTAATATTCGCAGGCAGTTCAAACTCTCCTAGAAAATCTAGTGCTGTACAGAGAGGGCCATGCACATGAAATGTTTTCTTTTCAGTTGATTCATTATCTAGGGCTGAAACAGGGAAGTGCTCACCAACTAATGCGGGTCTAGCGATATGATTAATACCACCTTCGCAAACCAGAATATTTCTTCCTCTGACTTCTTTTATATCAATAATTTTATTCAGGTAATATCCACACTCAGCAACAGTATATCGACCGAGCTCCATCCAAATCTTTTTTAACTGATATTTTTCTTTGATGGTTTTTAAAGTTTTATGTACTTCACCGAAATCGATTCGGTTAGTAGAAAGGTCATAATGAACCCCAAGACCACCACCAAGGTCAATGATTTCACACGGGATATTTAGTTTTTCAGAAAGCTCAAGGCATTGTTCAGTAGTCGTAGACCATATGCCTTCCAACTTAGAAACATCGAGGATATTTCCCCACTGAAATGCGTGAAAGCCTTTAATATTTATATGCTTAGTTTTTGATTGATCAAGCTTTAGCCATTGTTCGGAATCAATACCAAAAGGGGTGATTTCATTTCCACCCAGAACACTTTTTCCTTGGTCCCAACTGAGTTGGACTCTTAATAGAGCGTCTACTTTAGTATCGAGTTTTTCACAAACTTCTGATAACCAATAGGCTTGGTTTAAGCTTTCTAGTACAATCGTTCCCACACCGTTTTTAACCAAGTGCTTAAGGTAGGACTTAGATTTTCCAGGGCCTGTTGCGATAATATGATCTCCTTGAATTCCAGTGTTAAGTACCTGGTGAAGTTCTCCACTTGAGGCGACATCAATACCAAACCCAAGATTTCTCAATACTTTTAAAACGGCACTCATAGGGTTGGCCTTGCAGGCATACCAAAGAGTGATATCCGGATCTAAATCCGTGGCCATACTTTGTAAGTGATTTTTTAGCGCGTCTAGATCATAGAAAAAAAAGGGGGCATCAAAGCGATCAATAACGCTAATTAATCTCTGATACGCATCAATACCCAATCTCTTTTTCATTATCTTAAAAAATCCTCTAGCTTTGGAGAATCATCTGTTTTGGAATCTCTATATTTAACAATAATGGCACAATTAAGACTTAAGCCTTGCTCTTTTGCCCACGAAAGTTTTGAACTAACAGGACGACTACCAGGAACAACAACCGCTCCCGCTGGAATAATACCGTCAGTAATTACTGTTTCATTTACAGCATCATAAATTGGAGTTCCTTTAGATAAGATAACTCCAGGAGCGATAACGGCACCAGTAAGCACTTGAATACCTTCTACAATTGAAGCACCAGCTCCAATAAAACAATTATCTTCAATAACAACTGGAGCAAGTCCAATTGGCTCTAGC
>CATLVA010000259.1 GCA_950060715.1 uncultured Oligoflexia bacterium
CCTTCTCTTCCAATGCTCTCAACTTTTTCACTCTCAGGATACATCAAGTAATGTAAACTCATTAGACTTATGACTTCACCACGCAGACAAATTGAATCTTCTCCTAAAATTGAATTAAAGCTGGAGTAAGGTACTTTTACAATTTCTAATATATTCTCTATCTGAAGTGCATATGTCTGTTTAGTCGCCTGAACAATCAGTACTTCTGAAATCGCCATAGTCAAAGGCAACTCCAATCTAAAACATGTTCCTTCTCCTTCCTTAGAGAACAAGTTCACTCGCCCTTTTAATTTTTCAATATTGTTTTTCACAACATCCATACCAACCCCTCTACCTGAAAGGTCTGTTACTTTTTCGGCAGTACTAAAACCAGGGGCCATAATAAGCGAGATGACCTCATTGTGAGTCATTTTTGCAATACTCTCCTCAGTTGCTACTCCTCTTTTAATCGCGGTCTCTTTAACTCTTGCTTCATTTACACCTCCACCATCGTCTCTAACCTCAATGACGATGCTAGAGCCTTCATGAACCGCCCTTAAAGTTACGGTTGCCTCTTCTGGCTTTCCAACCTCACGCCTTTTATCCGATTTCTCGATGCCGTGATCGAGGGAGTTTCTGATCATATGAACAAGAGGATCAAATAGACTCTCTGCAATTGCTTTATCAATTTCGGTCTCTTCTCCAACAATTTCCAACTTAACCTTTTTATTAACCTTTTTAGAAAGATCACGAACAAGCCGAGGAAACTTTTGAAATATATGCTTAACAGGTACCATCCTCATTTTCATAACGTTATAGTTAAGCTCATTAGTAAGCTGTGCAATATTATTAGAGATTTTGGTTGAATCTCCTATTATAGATTCGTCTATATCAACATTGGCTTTCTTTAAACTGTCAATGACATGCATTAGTGAGTTTTTGGCTACTATTAACTCTCCAACTAAATTTGTGAAATTATCCGCGATCTCTTGACCGATTTTCAGTGTCGTAACCGTTTTTTTATCAGAAGTTTGAGCTTGTTTCTCTTCGTCACTATTACTACTGACTGGAATTTCGTCTTCTTGATTAAGTGATTTCTCAAGGTTTACAATACGTCCTTGGAGAACGGAATAGTAATCTTCAACTTCTTTTTGAATTAAATTTTGATCCAATTCTGCAAGATCTTCACAGCTTAATAGTAGATTCAAACTTTTAGATATTTCATCTAACTCGGAGTCTTTTTGAAATCTTGCCGTTGCTGCAATATTTTTCGTTGTACGCTTAATTCCTTTTATAAAACTGAGGTCTTTTTGCTCAATAAAGCCCTGTGCAAACTGATCAAAAATATGAAACTGTTGTTTTAAAATCTGGTGATAGTGAGATTTCTCTTCGACCGGTTCTTCTGCCTGAGTTATCTTTCTACCATTTAGGAATTCGTCTTGAATTTGTCTTACATATTGGTCTACGTTATCTTTTCTATATGTAGGTTGCTCACAATGCTCTACAATATCTCTCAGCAAGTCTGTTACTTCGAGCAGGATATCAATTTGAGATTGGGATAAAGAAATTGTCTTTTGTTTTCTAATTTTATCTAGCGCACTTTCAAAGGCATGTGCCAAGTGAGTAACCAATTTTCCACCGGCATAATCAGAGGCCCCCTTTATGGAGTGTGCGCATCGAAATATCTCATCTAAGTTTTCGCTACCACCACCATTTTCAAGCGATAATAAAGCACTTTCAATTGCTTCTAAATTTTCTCTTGCCTCACCTTTAAATTCTTCTAAATTTTCTAAAACGATATCGGACTTCTCCTCCGTATGGAGAAATTTTCCAACATCCTCAGCGAAGCCAGCTGAAGTCACGGTATCACCAGCTTCACTCATCTTCTGTAAGGCTTCTAGCATATGCTTTAGAAGATCCATGCCAGCGAGAAAATATTCATGATCATTTGGGGAGATCGACTTGTTAGAAGTTCGGTAACCATCAAGCTTGTTTTCCAAAACATGGGCAAGACTTACAACCTCAGTGAGATCGAGCATTCCTGCCCCACCTTTCAAACTATGATAGGCTCTAAAAATCAAGTTTATATTTTCACCCTGATTTTCTTCGGAATTTTCTAGTTTCAATAAACATTCTTCAGAAGACGCAATTAAATCTAGTGCTTCTTCAATAAATTCCGCGTATAGACTTTCATCATTCAACTCGTCCATTTCAAATCCTTCTCAATATCCATCCTAATAACTACGCCAACAAACTATTCAAACTTTCTTCAAGGGCCTTTTTCTTTAATGGTTTTACTAAAAATAAATCTGCGCCGGCAGAAATACCTTTAACCCTATCCTGAGTTTGTGATTCGGTTGTAACCATTATAATAGGGATATCTTCATCAACTTTTCTGATTTCTTCAGTGAGTTGATATCCATCCATTTTCGCCATATTGACATCTGTAATTATGATGGCAAAATTCCCCGTCGCAAAAAGCTCGAGAGCAGCAAATCCATTATCCACACATTCGGCGTCAAATCCCAGAGAGTTAACAATATCCTTATGAAAAGATAAAACCATTTTTGAATCATCAACGATTAGCACCTTGCTTTTTTGACTTAAGGCTTTTGGTAACATAAAAATCCCCCAATATTTTTTAATTTAAAAATAGCAGTTATTCGACCAACTGATTCAGAGTGTCCTAAAAAAAGATAACCTTGTGGCAAAAGTGCATCATAAAGTTGGTTGACGACCTGTTTTCTAGAATCTTCATCAAAATAGATCAATACATTCCGGCAAAAAACAAAATCAAATCCTCTCATCTTTCTCATCGCCAAGCGATCAGATAGGTTTAGCTGAAAAAAATCAACAGGAATTGTTTTCGTTTTGGAAATTCGAAATCCCTTATCCTCTTTTGAAAAGTATTTTTTAGTGTAGATGACAGGGGTATCTTTTAAAGACCTGGCTGAATAAATTCCTGTTTGAGCGTGATTCAAAACCATTCTATCTATGTCTGTAGCTACAATTTCAATTTCCCATTTCTTAAAATCTTCTAGTATTTCGTTAAAAATAATAGATAAAGTGTAAGCCTCTTCACCAGTAGAACATGCAGCAGACCAAATCTTTAATTTATAGTCGTTATTTTTTCTTTTCTGGTCCAAGTATTCCGGAACAACATTCTCCGCGAACCCTTGTAATTGAGGAAAGTCTCTAAAGAAATATGTTTCATTAATAGTTATCTTTTCTAAAAAGTGCTGAAATTCTCTTTTGTCTTCTTCTCTTAGAAGACTTTTAACATATTTGTCATAATCACTTACTCCCAAATCTTGTAGGCGCTGGTCAATCCTTGACTTAATAAAATAGTCTTTCTGCTCTGGAAAACGCATTCCGGTTTTTCGATAGATCAGATCCCTAATTTTTTCTAAATCAAGATTGCTCAAGATGCCTCCCCTCTATTCCAAATATCTAAAAAGATAAGGGCTTCTTCTGAAATATTGGCTTGTGGTACGACTTCGAAAAACCTCTTAATCACACGGGGATTATGAAGTTTAGCGCTTGTCAGGATACTATACTGGACCCACCCATCAGCGGTGAGAGAATCAGTGATGAGATCCTCCCAAATCGCTTCATTTCCAAACTTTGTTAGCAGTTCGACAACAACCCCAACAATAT
>CATLVA010000260.1 GCA_950060715.1 uncultured Oligoflexia bacterium
GTCGTAAACAAAATTTTGGTAAAGTGATATTTGCAGATAAACCTGAATGCAGAATAATTTCCCGACAGGAAAAGACTTGGAAGGCATTAATTAAGCAAAGAATGCGTTGGGCTGGAGATGCAAAGATCATGTGGGAATTTAATGTCCCTTTTTTCTTTTCCATTTTAACAACATTTTTCTTATCCTTACTACTATTAGTGACCTTCTTTGCTGGAATTATTTATGATCCTTATTATTTCACTGTTCTTGTAAAATTTCTTATTATTCATTTTATTTTTGAATTTATTCTTTATTTTGAATAGAGCCGGCAAGACCATAAACGGTTTCCGTAGGCATTCCAACTACGCCACCAGAGTTCAAAATTTCGCGTGCTTTTTTTATTTCTGTTGTCATTTCAAATATACAGGTACATTAATTTCAGCTTGTTTAAAGCGATCTATTACCCCAAGTCCATTGAATTGACCAGACTTATAGAAGTAGGTATAGGTTTTGCCCGTTTGGCGTTGTTTTGCAGTAATACTTCCCGTAATAAATATATGCTCACTGCCTAAGATGTCTGCAAAAGTCTCATAATCTTCTGTATGCTTCACCAAAAGGCTTAAGTAGTCTCGTAAGATATTTAAATCAATGAGCTTATCCATAGATTTTTTAAATTTGGCGTATTTTTTTATAAGTTGATAGGCACAGCGGTGCCTTCTGTCTCGTCTGTTTTCACGGTAGGCACGTGATCTTCTGTATCGTTTAGAATAGTCTTTTAGCCAACTTGCTTCCAGGCTACACACCCTTAGGTGCTTTCCAATCATAACTAGCTCCGGCACTTTTTTAAGCTCTGTAAAAGCTTGTTCATCGATAGTGAAATCAGAATTGACTGAAATGGGACCAATAAGGTTTTCGCGACTGACTTGGGTAAGGATATTTTCTGTATCCACCGTCCAGTTTTTGATGCTCTTGAGGATAAAGTTCTTTCTGCCACGGTGATACCATTTCACTGTTTTATCTGCAAAAAATGATTTGGATACCTTAAGTGAGAATTGAGATTCATCACTAACAGTCATAGGCTGCTTAATATCTTCCTCTTTTTCATATTCCAAATATATCTGATCACTATTGTGAGAGCTTTCATTAATCATAGGTCCAAAGTCAAAAATGGCCCTGATGGCATCTGAAAAAAGACGACTTAAAAGCCCTTGCACATAAGACTTTGATTCGTAATAGTACTTAAAAAAGGTCTTTTTTATACCATTTTTAACGATCACAATCTGCTCCGTCGCTTTTTTCTTTAAGCTTCCAAACAGGAGAAAATTGAACTTAGACGTGAGGTTTTGTTTGACTCGGTCTTCAAAGCTTGTGATGCGGTCAAGCCAATAATCGATTTTATCTCCGCCTTTGATATGAGAATTCAATTGGCCTCTGGCCCTTGGATCTTCTTGAATTGTTTTTTGATCCTGATCAAGCAGAGTCAGATAAGTACGGCGAGACTTCCCATATGAATATTCAAGTTCACTTGATAAAAGGGTGAGTTTCAATAGATTGAAAAAATCATATTGTAGGCTTAGCTGCGCACTTGATTTGGTATTGAAGTCTTTCTCTATGCTAAGTCTTACGTTCTCGCCCGGCTGAGCTTCACCAGATCCTAGTTTTTGAACTTGAATAATATTATTGAAAGCGTAGGTGACTAGGACTCCGGCACGAACTTCAAGTCCATTTCCTAATGGAGCTTCAACTTTTCCACCTGCATTGAAAGTGAATTCGTCTGAGCGCTTCATCACTTCATATTCGCCCATATCAAAAATGCCTTCAGGGTTATACTTTAAGAAACTCAAAAACAATTTACTATAGTCAGAACTAAGCCCATCTAAATAGTTATCGGCAAAATGGAAATAATGATATTTTCTTTTGAAAGTTAAACCAGCAAACGCCTCAAGCTGTGACGGAGTTATATTGATGACTTCTAGGTCACTCAAATTTTGCAGAAGAGTAGCAGCCTCAATTGAGATAACTAAGGTATCCTGGACAATCCACTTTTCAGAGGCAAAGTGAGGAGCTAGGTCTCGGTTGGCCGTAATATCGTAATTGATCATGGGCTTGTACCAAGTAAAACCTGAAAAATTCACGACACCGCCGCCCAGGTCATGGTTATTGAGCAGATCAAGAAATTGCTCATTTCCAATTTCTTGGTAGTTCGCCAGCATATATGCAGTCAAATCAGGCATTATCGAGGCGTCAGAAAAACCTTTCGTGGAGCCCATGGACTTTACACCCATCTGCTTTCTTGATCCGAAATTTTTGTTTAACTGAAAATGAGTAAATTCGTAGGCCCACACGTTTGTGAGTGAGAATAAAAGTAGGAATAGGGCCTTACCTATACTAGTCATTTCATCCTTGAGTGAAGACTGTCTGCGTTATAGTATCCTTATCGGTGGGGCAAATATTGCCTTTAGGTAATTATTGCCCTTGGGGCTTGCTTTTTTGGGTAGAAATCCCATATTAAAAGGTATGAATAAGACAGATTTTGATAAACTACAGAATTTACTAGATGATCAGGTTTCCTGGCCTGATTACTACACTTTTAAATTTATTGTGAAAGAAGAACATAAGCCACATGCTTTAAGTATCTTAGAGGATCATGATATTTTTGAGAGACCATCGCGCTCAGGTACTTATACCAGTATAACCAGTAAAAAACGCTTTTCTTCTTCAACGGAAGTTATTGAAGTGTATAAACAAATGATCAAAGTAGAGGGTATAATAAGCTTATAAGGAGTTTATTATGTCTTACCAAGTTGCCCTCATCATGGGGGCAGGTGCTTTTGGAACTTCCATGGCATCTGTTTTAGCAGAAAATTTCAGTCAAGTTGTCGTAAAGGTTAGAGATCAAGAGATTTGCGACTCAATAAATGATAAAAGAGAAAATTGTGTTTATCTGCCTGGTCAAAAACTTGCCAGTAATATATCAGCCGCAATAGGCTGGGATGAGATCGAAAAGATTATTGGTGATAAAAAAGTCGAGCTGATTGTAAATGGACTTCCAACAAGTGCCATTATTCATTTCTACCGAGAAAATAAAAAGCAAATTGAATCCTACCTTAAAGAGGGGATTCCTTTTATGTCCATTTCCAAAGGAATTGATCCAGACACTCTAGAGCTTTCAGATGATTTATTTCGAACCTATTTTATGGAGTATGAGGATCAAATCACTTATTTATCAGGTCCATCTTTTGCTAAGGAAATTGTCGATAAACAAGTTACTTTAGTCGCTCTGGCGGGAAAAACTCCCGACGTTCTTTTAGATGTTTCTAATAAGATGAATACGAAATACTTCAAAGCGATGCCTACTTATGATGTTAAGGGTGTTCTACTTGGTGGTGCCCTCAAAAATATTCTCGCTATTGCGGGAGGGATGTTAGAAGGACTGGGTTTTAACCATAATACCCGTGCAGCCATGATCACACGTGGAATTAATGAAATGCTTAGGTTTGGAAAAGTTTTTAATGGAAGGCCTGAGACCTTTTATTCTTTTTCCGGAATGGGAGATTTAATTCTTACCACAACTTCATCTCTGTCTAGAAATAAAACTTTTGGATATGACATTGCAAACTCGGGCAAGAGTCCTTCGGAAAT
>CATLVA010000261.1 GCA_950060715.1 uncultured Oligoflexia bacterium
TTTCAGCAGCATAAGCTTTGATATAATCTACCATTGAATGTCCAACGGCATCACTAAATGCGGCTTTTTCCCGGTAAAGAATCGAATGCGGTAGATAATCACCTTGTTCAAAAGCCTTTCTTAGAAGGTATTTACCATGTCCTGAAAAATTCATTTTCTTTTCAGGATCAATACTCATTACATATTGTACAAATTCAGTATCACTGAATGGAACTCGAGCCTCGAGCGAATTTCCAGCAATACAACGATCGGCTCTTAGGACATCATACATATATAATTCACGAACTCGCTTGGCAGCTTCTTGTTGAAAAGCCTCGGGAGTAGGAGCGAAGTCCGTATACTTATAACCAAAAATCTCATCACTCACTTCACCAGTCATAAGGACTTTAATATCCGTCTTTTCTCTTATGTATTTACATACTAAATACATTCCAATGCTGGCCCTTACCGTAGTGATGTCATAAGTTTCGAGTTGTTTTACCACTTCTTTAATATGCGACAGTACATCAACTTTGTTGATAATAACTTCTGTATGATCCGAACCAATATATTCTGCGACCTCTTTAGCGTATTTGAGGTCAATAGCATCTTCACTCATTCCGATAGAAAAAGTTTTAATTGGCTTATCAGAATGCTTCTGCGCGATTGCACAAACGAGTGAAGAATCAAGTCCTCCACTTAAGAGAAATCCAACAGGAGCGTCGGCATTTAAGCGCTTAACAACTGCATCAGTTAAGAGCGTGTTTATCTTTGAGTAAACTGTTTCAAGATCATCATCTACATATTCGGAAACATAAGTCACATCGATATAGGAAAGAATTTTTCCGGAATGTAGATAGTGCCCCGGAGGAAAAGCTTTAATGTCGGAGCAATAAGATTGAAGAGCTTTCACTTCGCTGGCCAGTGCAATTTTTCCAGCTTCAGTATATCCATAAAATAAAGGCCTAATCCCGATAGGATCTCTTGCAGCAAATACTTCATCTTTTTTTGAGTCATAAATAACGAAGGCAAATTCTCCATCAATCTTTTTCAAAAGCTCAGGAACTCCTTCTTTTTCAAACATTGGAATAAGAACCTCACAATCACTTCCAGATTGGTAAGAAAAACTAAATTCCTGCTTTAAAGCTTTGTAGTTGTAAATTTCACCGTTACATAAATAGTATTTTCCATCATGAACGAAAGGTTGGTCACCCGAATGAGAAAGATCCATTATCGCAAGTCTAGAAAAGCCCAAAAATGAGTCTTCTGTGATTACTTTTTGAACATCATCTGGTCCCCTATGGAAAATAGACGCCAGCGCCTGATCAAATTTCTTCTCATCTAAACTTTTATCATTTACAAATACAAATCCACACATAGATTCCTCCGACTAAAAGATTATCGTAATTTGAGGCAAAATATTCAATATCTAATACTTAACTTGCTTTATTTTTGCGAAATCGATATAAAATTGATGGTTTTAATAATAAAGCCTCAAAAGACCGGGTAAAATATGGGCGAGAAATATCAAATTGATAGTACAGATAGGCAAATTTTGAACTTTTTGTTGGCAGATGCTCGTATGCCCTACCTCGAAATTGCTAGAAAGCTCATTGTATCTGGAGGAACTGTTCACCAGCGCATCGAGCGACTTAAGCAAGCGGGCATTATATGTGGAAGTTCTATTAACCTAAGCTACAAGGCATTAGGCTTCGATGTACAAGTCTTTTTAGGCGTTCATCTTACCAGTTCAAAAGAGCTTCAAAACGTTATCGAACAACTTAAAGCATTACCAGAAGTAGTAGAAGCCCATTACACAACGGGAAACTACGCTCTTCTTCTCAAGGTAATGACAAAGAACATCGGTGATTTTCATCAATTTTTGGCCCATAAAATTCAATCTATTGAGGCGGTTCAAGCTACCGAGTCATTTATTAGTCTTGATCAACCCATCCAAAAAACTGTCAGTTTGTAACCAGGTGTCGGACTTTTTAACACCGGCCATTGAAGTTTCAAGGACTTAAGTTTTAGTTAAGCTGGCCTTTAGCTTGCAACATAATTGTCGGACATCATGAATGAGGAGACCATTATGAAAAAACTTATCTTAGGACTTTTAATCACCTCTACTACAACGGTATTTGCTGCAACCTCAGGTAATATCAATTTATCTGGTACTATCGATCCTGTTTTGAGTATTTCTCTATCTTCTTCAAGCTACAATACTTTAGATCTTGAAAATGGAGGAGATACTTCGATTGCCACTGCAACTGAACAATGTAACGACCTCGATGGATACAAAGTTTTTGGCTATTCCACTAATGGATCAGAACTACGGTTAGATGGAACCAATACCACTCATAAAACAAGCTATACTGTTAAATATGATGGCGCTAATTCAGGCGTAAGCCTAGGTGCCGGAGTTGCAAACCGAGTTCAGCTTAAAGATAGTGGTGCTCTTTCAGGGCTGACTAGTGACACCAGTGATTTAACAGTGAACGTCACTGGTAACTCTAATTTACCAGCAGGTACTTATTCAGATGTAATTACTCTACAAATTCAAGCCAATTAAGAATATTTAACTCTCTCTATTAGAAGCACCCTGATTGGCCGGGGTGCTTTTTTGCTCTCTACACTCCCCAGGCCCTTTTGGGTAAAATATAAGAGTGATTAAGTCGCTATTCCAAATGCTTATTTTAGGAGTTATCAGCTCTTCCATTTTTGCTTTTCCAAATAACTGGGAAGATGTGACTCCCGTTTTAATTGCTCCTATTATTCTGGAAGGTTCAAACCTTGGTGAGGTATGGATTAATCCAACTCCCCCTGTCTATATTGACCGAACAACAAGTCTTGAAATATTGAAAGAGATTATAACCGACGACGTTACCAAGAAGCTTGCATCTCAAAATACAGCTAAGAGCTATTTGACTATAGATGACTTTAAACGCGTTGGGATTAATCTCTTTTTTAATCCACGTGAACTGGAACTTGAATTAAGGCTCGACTCAAAGTTCTTGAAATCTCAGACTATCAATTTAAAAAACAAAAACTCATACTCTCAAGTTCATCCTGAAAAATTTAGCGCATACCTCAACTGGGATGTTTCGCAATTTGAGTCAAAAAACTCAGACGACTACCAGACAATTTACAATGTCTTAAACCTTAATATGAAAGGTCTCGTATTCAACAGTGGGGGGTTTTATAACTCCTCTACTGATTCTAAAAAGTATAGAAGGGAGTACTCAAGGTTAATTTATGATGTCGAGTCCGCCAGGTTAAGACTTATTGGCGGGGATATAAATTATCGTGTTCAGGGTATTCAAGAATACAAGGCCGGTGCAGGTGTTTCCTTCCAAAATGAATTTTCTATTCAACCAGAGCTTCTTAACAGACGCTATAATGACTATGAAATCGAATTACAAAAACCATCGAAAGTTGAGATCTTCATTAATAAAGCACGAGTTTACACCTCTATGCATCCAGCTGGGATTCTAAATTTACGAGAGCTTCCATTAATCCTTGGAATGAACGCCGTTGAAATTTTTATCACTGATCGAAATGGAAGAAGAGAAGTCATAAACTTTAACAGTAGTTTTCATCAAAATGTGCTACCGCATGGAATTTCAGATTATTCTCTAAAC
>CATLVA010000262.1 GCA_950060715.1 uncultured Oligoflexia bacterium
TTAAAAGGCTTATTTGTTGTCCAGAAGCTACCACTATTATGGCAAGCCTAGGTTCTTTGCCTGGCTTCGGTCTCAATTGCAGGGTTCTCGTTCTTATTTCATCTGTTGTTGACCCAAAGCTTCTCACTGCTTGCTCGTCTAAACGAACCTGAGGAACCCCTCTGATCGGTTTTTGAGTGGAGACTTCTAGGGTTCTACTCATGGCAGCTAATGTGGAGCTTTCAGTTTCAAATATCTGATTTTCCATCTGTCTTGCCATGGAGTTTGGAAAGTTAACTTGCATTGAGTTAGCAAAGCTAGAAAAAGAGATGGATAGCAATACACCTAAAACTAATGATTTCATATTATGCCTTTTAAAAAAATCTGCCGCATAATAGTCGATTTAGAAAAAAACACTATTGATTTGAAAATTTTACTTCTTAATTATGATAAGGGTGATTGGTTTGGATAGTTTGGGCCCTATATATTTGCTCAATAAATATGATACGGGCCAGTTTGTGAGGGTAGGTGAGCTTACTGAGTGAGAGCTTAAAATTACTTCTTTCTAGGAGAGCGCCGCCTGGTCCCTCGGCTCCACAAATAACAAAGACCGGGTTTTGGATTCCTTCTAACCAGCGAGAGAATCCAACACTTTCAAACTCTTCTCCAAATTCGGTAAGAGTTATCACGAAATCTTTAGGTTCTATTTTTTTGAGTATAGTTTGAGCTTCGGAGTCTTTATTTTCGGCATTGGCTTTTAGCTCAATAATTTGCAGTTTGGGATTCTTAATTCGTTTGAAGTATTCCGCTTCAATTGCCTCTAGGTGCTTATCCTTAAGTTTCCCAACTGTTATGAGTTTCATTAGAAATAGTTTTCAGTATTATCTGATTTTTTAATCTCTTCTTGTTTAGAAAAATAGTACTCTTGTGGAATTTCTAGTTGATCTTGATCCTCCCATAGAGAGTCTAGGTCAAAATAATCTCTGCTTTGTTCTTGGAAAACGTGGACAATTACATCACCCATATCTAGAAGAATCCATTCACCATCAGAAAGCCCTTCAAGTGAAAGTACTTTAGCACCGCCATTTTTGAGTGCTTCTTCAATTTCATCTACCATTGCTTTTGCTTGAATTGTGTTTTCTGCAGAACCTATAATATTGTAATCACATAGAGATGTGCTTTCTTTTGAATCATAAATTTTTAAATTGATTCCCTTGAAGTGGGCCATAATCCAAGCTGAAGCCATGGCCAAATTTTTTGGGTACTCAAATTCTTCAATTATTTTAGATACTTCTTTCTGTACGTATGGATTCCCCATCATTTTCCTTCTTTACTTGCTTCGTTTTAATCATTAATCGCTTTAATAAATCAAGGTTTCTACCAGAAACGCTTGAAATGACCAAGACGTTTTTATCGAGGTGTTCTTCCATCGCAGTTTTAAATTTCTCGATTTCTTCCTCTGTCATTGCATCAATTTTTGTGAGGCATACGATTTCTGGTTTATAAGCGACTGCTTCTTTGTATTTCAATAACTCAGACCTTACAGTGGCATATTCTTCGATAGCTTCATAAGGCTCTAGAAGCATTGAGCAATCTACCAAGTGCACTAAAGCCGAGGTTCTTTCGATATGTTTGAGGAATTGAATACCAAGCCCTTTACCTTCTGCTGCATCCTCAATTAGACCCGGGATATCGGCAACAACGATAGAGTCTCCTTCGAAGTCTACCACCCCAAGGTTTGGAGTCAGAGTCGTAAAAGGGTAGTCAGCTATCTTAGGCTTTGCCGCAGAGATGCTAGAAATAAGAGTCGACTTTCCTGCGTTTGGAAGACCTACAAGTGCGATATCAGCAATGAGTTTTAATTCAAGTTTAACTGCTAGCTCTTCACCTTTTTCGCCTTCTTGGGCGTAACGAGGTGCCTGGTTAGTCGATGTCTTAAAGTAGGTATTACCTAGTCCTCCACGACCACCTTTGAGAAGAATTTCTCTTTGGCCATGGGCAGTTATATCTTTGATCAGGTTCCCAGTCTCTTGATCTAATATCAATGTCCCAACTGGTACTTTGATCACAAGGTCTTCTCCGGTCTTTCCGTCCATTTGAGAACCTCTTCCGTTCTCACCAACTTCAGCTGCGTAGAGTTTTTTACCACGGAAGTTAACTAGAGTGTTCACACCCTCGTCTCCTTCAAAAACGATGTCTCCGCCTTTACCGCCGTTTCCACCGTCGGGTCCTCCGAAGGCAACGTGTTTTTCCCTTCTAAAACCAATACATCCGTTACCACCATTGCCGGAACGAATTTCAATTTTTACTTCATCAATAAACTTCATAGTCTTCTTCTTAAGCTTTATGTATCAAGCCTTAAACTATAAAAAAAAGGGGAGTCCAGCTAGACTCCCCTTATATTTTGTAATTTTTACTTAGTTAATTAAGCAGGAACTACAGAAACCATTTTAGTGTTTTTGTTGAAATGTCCAAATTTCACTACACCGTCAGCAACTGCATAGATTGTATAATCTCTTCCCATCTTCACACCAGCACCAGCATGGAACTTAGTCCCTTTCTGTCTTACAATGATGTTTCCGATTTCAGCTTTTTGACCACCGTAGAGCTTAACACCTCTCATTTTAGGGTTACTATCTCTACCGTTACTAGTACTACCACCAGATTTCTTATGTGCCATATCTTACTCCTAATTAAGCTTTAAGCCCTGTAATTTTTAAACCAGTAAATGCTTGTCTGTGACCATTTTTCTTTTGGTACTTTCCTGGTTTTCTATGAAAAACAATTACTTTTCTTGAGCGACCTTGCTTTACAACTTCTGCTGTAACTTTAGCTCCTGAAACAACTGGAGTTCCAACTTTTGGAGCGTCTCCGCCAACAAAAAGAACTCTGTCAAATTCAACTTTAGATCCAACTTCTGCATCTAATTTTTGAACGTCAATGATGTCACCTTCTTTAACTCTGTATTGGTGACCTGCAATTTCAACGATTCCGTACATATAATCTCCTAATGCCCGTGTAGGAGGGTTACCCTCTTTTACCCTACGACAGATCAAATTTTTAACCCATATCTTTTATGGCCCAGGACAACAAATGTCAATGGATTAACTTTAAAATAATACCCTAATTGCCATTGCGTGACGAATTTCTGGATAAGCTGCGTGCGCCGCATTGTTTAGTTCATTGATTTCAGTGTCAGATGTGAATGCTGTGAAATAACGCAGAGTGATGTTTTTGTAGGCATTCCAGCTTATTTCAAATTTAGTATAGTTAAAATCAGAATCCATATCCGCGAGATAGCTGACAGAGGCTTCGTATTGATTTTCTCCTAACGCACGAGCTAGCTTTGCAAAGCCATAATTTTCAATTGGGATAAAACTAAGGGCCATCTCATTATTTTCTTCTAGTCTGTCATCATAATGATTTTTACCGGCCTCAAGGCTAAGACTCCACTCAGGACTAAACTTGATTACGGTTCCGACGAGGGCATGATTTTGATCTACCGACTCGCCCTCTTCAAGGTCGAGTCTTTTTGTGTACCTCATGAGCTGCATATAAAAATCAAAAATGTCTCCGGTATATGCGGTTTCAAATCCATATTTATGTCTTTGTTGGTCTTCACCTAAGATA
>CATLVA010000263.1 GCA_950060715.1 uncultured Oligoflexia bacterium
TTTCATTCCTCAGAACTTCATACATTTTTCCCATGTTCGGTAAGACTTCATTTTTCTCATTTAAAAAGAATTTTACTGGATCGAAAGGATAAATTCTAAAGTGAGCCTTTTTCCAATTCTTATATTTTAATGTGATCGTCTTCTTCCCTTGAGTATCCCAGTGAAGTAATTTAAGAGACATTTGCGGTTGAGAAATATTATTGATGAGAGTGTTTGCTCTATTGGCACCAATTGACTTCGGGTGAGCCTTGACTGCTTCTTTGCCGATAGCAATCGCCTTTATTAATGCCTCCGGTTCTGACAATTTCGAGATCAATTCAGAACGTAGATAATAACCTTCACTCCACCATGAATCGATTTTATAGTCCCGCAAGTAGTCTTTTAAAAACTCTGACATTTGTTTCTTATAATGATCTTCATTAAAATGGGACTTGAGCACTCTTACCATTTCAAGTCGAGCCTCAATAAGCGCTCCTATTCGATCATTTTTCCAATGCCAATTTTCAAGATCAGTTAAAATCGTATTAATTCTTTGGAGTGGATGGGCTCCATTTTTCAAAGCATTTTTTTCTGCGGACTTTTTAAGTAGTGAACTAAGCTTTAAAAGCGTCTTTTCATTCTCTTCTTTAGCACTCCAAAATTGGGAATTCTTCAGGAAATCGACATACAAGTAAGTAAGAGTGTCACGCAGGGTCCCCCGAATATTTTCTGGGTAATTTCCTGATCTAATGAAAGCGTTAAAAAAATCGTTTTTTGTTTCTCCTAACTCGCCTCTTTTTTTATAAACACTATTTAAACTTTTTTGAATCTCCGTGAAAATCTGTGCCTTTGTCCATTTTTTTAAATCAAGTTTTTTACCAGAAACGACTTTTTCTCTATTATTTATTTCCCAACTATAGGTCTCGTAATAATTCAACAGAGACTGCGCATAATAGAGCTCAAGTAATAAATTTGAACTTATGCTCTTTGGCCAATCCTGTGCTTTAAATGCTTCCACAGAGTTTTCAGCTTCCCCTAAGGCCATGGTAAGTCTTTGCGTTTGAATAATATAAATTGTCCAATCTTTATCATTCGTCACAAAGTCTTCTTTATTCTTTTCTAAAGTTTCTTTTGCGGCTTTATATTTTTGTTCTGAAATAAGCTTCGATATGGGTGCCCAGATTTTAGAGTTCGCCCAAGTGTTGGAGTTGAAGTTTGGTCCAATATCCTTGGCCCAAAGGGATGTACTAACCAGCATGAGCAAGCAAATAAACTTCATAAGAATCCTTTCTCGAATTGTTTAGAAAATTCTAACAAGAACCCTGTCGCTTGCACAAAAAAAAAGCCCTCTAATGAGGGCCTTTTGACAAATATGTCTATTTTTTAACTTAAGATCTTCTTCTAGAGTATTTTTTGTTAAATTTATCAACTCTTCCTTCAGTATCAAGGATTTTTTGAGTTCCTGTATAGAAAGGGTGAGAAGCTGCAGAGATTTCAATCTTTACGTATGGGTAAGTTGTCCCTTCATGCTCAAGTGTGTCTTTTGCTTCGATTGTTGAGCTTGTAACAAACTTATAATCTGCTGCGATATCATGGAATAAAACTTCACGATATTCTGGATGGATGTCTTTTTTCATTGTTATTTCCTATTTAAAATATGTTACTAACTTAGGCAAAGAAATTTAGTATTTAAGAAACAATAAGTCAATACTAGATTATTTACTATTTTCCTTAATAAATTTAACTACTTCAGCCTCTTTCAATTTTTTTACAGTTTCGGTATTTTTCCACTCATCTGGCATCGCGTAATTTTTGGTTCCGGCCTTAATATAGAGACCATATTTTCCATCAACTACTTTTACCGATTTTTTAAGTTCTTCTATCTTGCCGAAATCCTTAATGACTGTTCCCCCTCTACCAAATTTTGGTTGAGCGAGAATTTCAAGTGCACGGGCAAGTCCTACTTCATAGACATTATCTTCTTTTTTCAGAGATCTGAACTCTCCGTCATGCATGACATATGGACCAAACTTACCAATATTTGCGGCAACCATTTTTTTCGTCTCCGGATGTAAGCCTAATTCTCTTGGAAGGGATAGAAGCTTTACGGCCATAGACATTTCAATCGTTTTTGGAGTGAACTCTTTTGGAAGACTTGCTCTTCTTGGTTTTGGATTCTCCTCTGTCGCCTCACCTAACTGAAGGTATGGTCCATAACGTCCGACTAAGCAAAATATTGGCTCTCCTGTATCAGGATGATGACCAATAGGCTCTGGGCCTCTTTTACTCATTTCAATTAGTTCATTGATATCTGTGTCTTTAAGGTCAGCTGGTGCAATATCTTCAGGAATAGATGCATGTACTTCATCCTTTCCTTTCCCATGTGAAATAACATAAGGTCCGTAGCGGCCAACTTTTACATCAACTTTACCGTTCACACCTTCAAGATGAATCGTTCTACTCTCATCAGGTACAATCGACTTTTCTTCTTCTTCAACTTTATTTTTAAGACCTTTTTTTCCTGAGTAAAAGCTCTTTAAATACTTCAAATGATCTTCACTGCCCTCAGCAATTGAATCGAGTTTTTCTTCCATTTCACTGGTAAAGCTATAATCAACAAATTGTTGGAAATGATTTTCAAGTAACTGAACAACGGCCATTCCAGTAAAAGACGGAATCAGAGCTGTTCCCTCTTTTCTAACATATCCTCTGTCCTGAATGGTCGCAATAATGGACGCATAAGTAGAAGGTCTACCAACACCTTCTTTCTCAAGACGTTGAACTAAACTGGCTTCCGTAAAACGTGCTGGCGGTTTCGTTTCGTGTCCTAGTTTTTCAAGTTCTTTACAGTTAAGATTTTGACCTTCCTTCATTTCAGGAAGAATCACTTCTTTATCATCTAATGCCGCTTCAGGATCATCACTACCTTCAACATAAACTCTTAGGAAACCAGGGAAGATAATTCTAGACCCGTTTGCATTAAACTGAGCTCCATCGACCTCAATTTTAACCTGCATATTACTTTTAGTAGCTTCCTTCATTTGAGAAGCAAGTGTTCTTTTCCAGATCAGCTCGTAAAGCGCCTTATCTTTGCCGGTTAAACCTGTTTCATCAGGGTGTTTAAAACTTGAACCTGCAGGTCTAATAGCTTCGTGAGCCTCTTGAGCAGCACTATCTTTAGTCTTAAATTGTCTTGGTTTATCTGAAAGGTATTCCTTTCCATAAAGCTCTTCAATTGAATCTCTTGCCCCATTAATCGCCTCTTGCGAGAGGTTGGGAGAATCGGTTCTCATATAAGTAATCAAACCTTCTTCGTAGAGTTTTTGAGCGGTACGCATTGTCTGCCTAGCACTCATTCCAAGCTTTCTAACCCCTTCCATTTGTAAGCTAGAAGTAATGAATGGTCTTGTTGGACGAGTTTGAGACTCTTTTTCTTCAATAGAGAGGACTTTCCAGTCACCTTTTTTGAATTTCTCCTGCAAACTTTGTGCAGTCTTTTCATCAATATGGAAGATGTCTTTTTTCGTTAATTTCCCAGTCTCAGGATCAAATACTCTTTTAGTGTGTAAATTTACTTGCTTAAGAGTTTTAGTCTTAATATTTGAGTGAGAAACCTTATGGTTAACT
>CATLVA010000264.1 GCA_950060715.1 uncultured Oligoflexia bacterium
ACAAGCGAGCTGATGAAGTAATTAATTTCTTTAACGGATATTTTAATTCATTGAAAAATGTTGAAAGATACTGGCCAGAGTATACTCTGCAACTGCATTCGCCCTGATTGGATTGCCAACAATAATAGGAAAGTCCACAGACTTCCTGAATTCTTCTGATATATTATCGTGACCCGAATTTGGATGAACTAACAGCACCGTTTCCTGAAGAATACGTCGCGGAATGAGTTCTGTATTAGTATGGGTATTGGTTAATAAAATCAATTTACTTCCAGCCTCATATTGCTGAAGAGTTTGAATATATTCGACGTCAGAAATATCTTCTAAGATCTTTTTTTCGTTAGCGAGATACTTAGAGTCTTGATAAGATGACGCATGTGTTCGATAAACTTGGAACTTCATGTTAGAATTTTAGACCATAACTACCTGCTAGACTAGCGAAAATGGGGTAAAGGGTGTAGTATCCAGCCCAAAACGAAGGAAAATTATGATAAATATCAAATCGGCCCGTGAAATCGAAATAATGAAGCAATCTTGTCAACTAGCGGCGAAGACTTTGAACTTCATTGAAGATAAAATTGAGATCGGAATGACTACTGAGGACGTGAATGCAATATGTCACAAGTATATCGTCGACAATGGCGCTTATCCTTCACCACTAAATTATCATGGTTTCCCGAAGTCAGTTTGTACCTCACTTAATGAAGTTATCTGTCATGGAATTCCAAGTAAAAAGGATAAATTGAAAGATGGTGACATCCTTAATGTTGATGTGACGACTTTCTATAAAAACTTTCACGGTGATACAAATAGAACCTATTTTGTGGGCGAGGTTTCTCCTGAAATCAAAAAGCTAGTAAAAGTAACTTACGATTGTATGATGGCCGGAATTAATGTTTGTAAGCCAGGTGCGAGACTTGGTGATATTGGAGCGGTCATTGAAGAGATGGCACATGACAATGGCTATACTGTTGTTCATGAATACTGTGGTCATGGAATCGGTAGAGAGTTTCATGAGGAGCCACAAATTCTTCACTATGGTACTCGTGGAGCAGGTGCTGAAATGAAGCCTGGTATGACTTTTACTATCGAGCCGATGATTAATTTAGGAAAGAGACATTGTAAACTTATGAAGGATGGATGGACTGTTATCACTAAAGATAAAAAACCTTCAGCACAGTTTGAACATACAATTTTAATCACAGAGTCAGGGTATGAAATTCTAACTCTTGATCCTGAAAAACCGTATCAGCCGACTTTTGATGTATGAGACATATCGTTCAAGGCATCGAGTTTGATATCACTCTCGATTCCAAAAACTGCCTTTATGAACTTAAAAGTTCTGATAGTCTAGCGCAAGCTTATTGCGAGAGCTTACTCAATCTTGAAATAGATCAGGCAATTTCCAGACTATATGAAACGATCGAAAGCAACTCCTATACTATAGGTTGGAAACTTTTAATCGCACTCAAATCTGCTCGAGGAGATAAACGTCTTTTTTACGAAAATCCAAAGCGAGATCAAATCATTTGTCGTTGCCAAGGTTATTCATTGTCAGATTTGTATAAACTTGAGGGGCAGCTTGATCTAAAAACACTCATGAGAGAAACCTCTGTAGGGATGGTATGTGCGAGTTGCAGACCTGAGCTCAATTCAGTTATAGGTAAACTTGATGATGAGAAAATGCTATATAAAGGAATTTCCTATCATCAATGGCGTGAAAAAATTGAGAATTCTTTGGGAGAGTACAAAGAGTACGCCGGCATCGATTTAAATTCCTTAGTCGCAAGATTTGAGATTGTCGATTTTCCAAAAATTAAAATCTATTCGAATGATAGTGATTTTGTTCAAGATGAAAAAAACTCAGTTCGACTTGGGAATTACTTTTCTATGAAGCTTGAAACCCCGGTGAGTGTCGATTTAGCAATCTCTATTTAATCTGTTCGACAGAATTTTATCAAAAATCACATCGATGTTTTTGAGCTCTTTTACAAGTCTAGAGTAGTTAACGTTCGTTTCGAAATGCTGGGTTTTTAAGTAAAAGTCTTTTAGCTGAGGGATATTTTTTTCTAAACAGCCTGCCTTTGTTTGGGCCGCTTGCATCGAACCAATAAACTCAACAAACATATGCAGAGAGTTCTTTGAGATATTTTCATTCGTCGTTGCCTCAAGTCCTGGTCGTACTTTTGAACCTCGATCAATGACTTTGTCTCCCAAGGTTAGAAAAAGGCGCAGTAGGTGAAAGCTTGAAAACTTTTCTTGGCAGATTTCTTCTAGGTAGGGAGATTTGAAAATTATATCGTCTGGGAACATAACCATATAGGAAATCATACTGCTATTGAGTTGATAGAAGGCGCCACCGATTTTTTGATCGTGAATATATTTTTCTTCTTTACCTAAACACTTGAGTAGTTTGCTCTGGCTTGCAAAGCTTAGCTGGCAAATAAATAAAAGTGCAAAACAAAAAAATTTCATATATTTATTATATCGACCGATTAATGTAATGTCCTGAATTTATTTGTTAATTCATTGTCTGGTCAAAAAGGAGTATGGCAATTTGAAAGAGATGACGTTAACCGATCATTTATATGAACTACGCACACGTGTTATTTGGATGGCGGGTATCTTATTTATTGCCTTTGGTGTTTGTTACCATTTCGGAGTTGAGTTTCAAAATGCTCTACTAGCACCTCTAAAGAATGCTCTTGGGGACTCAGGGCAAATAATGTTCACAGGAATTTTAGACAAAGTTCTCACTCAGTTTCAGCTAGCTTTTTGGTCGGCACTTATTACTTCGTCACCTTTTTGGTTTACGCAGATATGGCTTTTTATAAAGCCCGGCCTCTACGAAAACGAAGTGAAGATCATACGTCCCTTTGTGCTTTTAAGCTTTATACTTTTTGCCTGTGGAGTGGCCTTTGGTTATTTCATTGTGTTTCCATTCACATTCGAGACTTTGTTGAAGTTTGGAGTGAATGAGATTGAGGCCATGATTAGCCTTAAAGAGTACGTCATACTGACTAGTAAGATTCTCGTCTTTTTGGGTGTTCTATTTCAATTACCTAATATTATTTTAATCCTAGGTTTCATGGGAATAGTAGATAGTAAAAAGCTAATTTCTATTTCACGCTATGTCGTGACAGCTTTTGCAGTTGTCTCTGCTATGTTGACTCCGCCAGACCCAATCACCATGATGGCCTTGTGGGTGCCATTAGTACTTCTGTACTTTCTTGGTGTCCTTCTGGTATTTCTGATCGTTGATCCCTGGAAAAAGAGTAAAAGCAAGGACTTAGAACTCGCGGAATAACTAGATCATATTTAAGTCTATGACTCATTTTACCGAAAAGTAGAGTGAGGTTCGTATGATATTAGACTTTCAAAATGTTTCTTACCAAATACCTAATGGCGATCTGATTTATGATAATCTGAATTTCAAATTATTTGATAATGAGTTCTATGGTGTTCTAGGTAAAAATGGTTCTGGAAAAACTTAAAGCGATTGAGAAAGAGTTTAATGAATGATTAACCGCGTTAATCTTTTTTCCTTACTATTTATTTTATTGTTTTCAGTTGAGATCGTCTATGCATGGGGCTGGGA
>CATLVA010000265.1 GCA_950060715.1 uncultured Oligoflexia bacterium
GTAATTTTTTTCGAAGAAAGAGATCCACTGTTTTTCAATTGGTGTAAGCATTGTCATGGGAGTGTTCCTAGAAATATAAAGCCTCGAATGGTCATCAATGCATTTGGACAGATTTTGCAGGCTGTTCATGAAGGGCTTGGAATTGCTGTTATCCCAACCCATGTTCTGAGAAGATCTTATTTTAAAGACAAGGTAAAAACATTTGGTGAAAAGTTTGAATACACCAGCACAAATTTCGATTTTATCTGTCACACGGAAAATAAAGACTCTTTAAAAATACAAACTCTCTTTCAGTTTCTGGCCAAAGAAGTTGAAAACTTTGAAGTTTAGTCTCCCCAAACGTTTGAGAGAAATTTTAGACTCCGCTCAGAGTAGGGGGATCGAGTGCGCTATTGTAGGCGGAACAACTCGTGATCATTACTTGGGGCTTCCATGTAAAAATGATTTTGATATCGAGTATCGTGGTGAGACGAATGATCTTAAATCTATTCTAGAAGAATTTGAAGTCCTAAAGTATGACGTCTTGAGATTTAAAGATTCTGAGTTTGAAGCTGAGTTTAGTTTACCTCGAATTGAAGAATTTAATGATGACTTTTCTCATTCAAATTTTACGGCAAGCTTTGATGCAAATTTGAGCTATGAAAAAGCAGCTCTTCGTCGCGACTTTACTGTGAATTCAATTTATTGGAAATATGTTGGTGGTGAATTTGAAGTGGTTGATCCTTTAAATGGAAAACTTCACTTGAAAGAAAAGCGATTAGTACCTTGCTCTGAAGATTTTTTGAAAGACCCTGTTCGTCTTTTACGCGGATTGCGCTTTTCAATATTGTTTAATTTTGAATTTTCTCAAAAAATTTCAAATGAACTTAGTGGGAAGTTTGAGGAGCCGTTTTATTTTGTTTCAGAAGCGAATAAGTCGCAAAAAGCTCTAGCATTTATTTTTGGATTTTTAGGTTTGATTGAGTCTCCATTAAAAAAAGAGATTGAGAAGGCTTTAGAATGTGGACTGGAAGTTCGCACGGTTCAAGAAATTAAAAACTTTTGGTTTTTTAGTAAAGAGTTGAAAACGGAAATTTTAAACCTCTCTGGAATATCTATTCAGAACAGCCCACAAGCTCTGAAGTTAGAAATTAAGAGCTTAGGATCAAAAGAAGATCTAGATAGTGATGTATTAAGCTATTTAGATGGCCTATTAAAGCTCAATACTGAGTCATACCAGTTTCTTAGATCGATGAATCTTATTGATTTAAGCTTTCCTGATTTTCAGAGATTATGCGCTATTGAAGTTGATTTATCACAGGTTGAACCTAAGAAACGTAGGCAATTTCGCTGGGCGCAAAGATTAAAACTTAGCTAACTTGACAGTAGTCCCATCCGTTTATAAATTCTCCTAAACAAAAGGAATTATGATGGAAAATAACCCAGTTAAGTTACGCGGAATTGAATTTATCGAGTTCAGTGCTAAAGATCCAAAAAGTATGCATGATCTATTTCAAGCTTTTGGATTCTCAAGAATCATGAGGCATGATCAGAAAAAAATAGACCTATATCAACAAGGTCAAATTACTTTTCTTTTAAACTCTGAGCCGACTAGTTTTGCGACAGACTTTTATGAGCAACATGGTCCTTGTGTTTCAAGTATGGGGTGGAAAGTAGAAGATACCACTTACGCGTTAGAAAAAGCTGTGGAAAGAGGTGCTAATGCTGCTGAAAGAATTGACTATCAATACGATGGAAATGATCTACAAGGTATAGTTGGAATTGGAAATTCCAATATTTATTTCATCGATAAATATAACGAAAAAGATTTTTACGAAAAGCTAGGTTTTAAAAAATTAGAAAAACCAGATATGGTTGAAGACTTAGGCTTTGATTTTATCGACCACCTTACAAATAATGTTGAGCAAGGTCAGCTAAAGGTATGGTCTGACTTCTATAAGAACATTTTCGGGTTTACTGAAGTTCGTTATTTCGATATTCGTGGAGTAAAAACAGGACTTCAATCTTTTGCTTTAAAAAGCCCTGATGGAAGTTTTTGTATTCCTATCAATGAAGGGACGGAATCTAAATCTCAGATTAATGAGTATCTAGAGGAGTATAAAGGACCAGGTGTTCAACATATTGCACTTCATACAAATGATATTATTAAAAGTATCTCTAGGCTTTCAAGCACTCAAGTGGAGACTCTAGATATTGATGATGAGTATTACCAAGAAGTATTTAACCGTGTTCCGAATGTTTCTGAAGATCATAAAAAACTTCAAGAGCTGCAAATTCTTGTCGATGGAGATGAGGAAGGTTACTTGCTTCAAATCTTTACTAAGAATATTATTGGGCCGATTTTCTTTGAGATTATTCAAAGAAAAAATCATCTCTCTTTTGGTGAGGGTAATTTTGGTGCACTTTTTAGATCTATTGAGCGTGATCAAGAAAAACGCGGCTACCTTAAATAGATTCAGTCTTTATGGTCTCACTTATTAAGAGACTGGTATTGCGACTGAATCTATCATCCATTGAAACCTCCGGTGGAGGTTTCACACAGTCTTTATGGTCTCACTTATTAATTACGCTGGATTATCAGAAGGAATGAAAAAGTACTCATGGCCTTCACTACCAAATTTCTCATGGATGTTTTTCATCAATTCTTGAATGCCAAACTGCTCAGTTGCATTATGTCCACCAGCAAAAAAATGTAATCCGCCTTCACTTGCCTCGTGCCAATCATGCTCACTTATTTCGCCAGTTAAATATGCATCAAGCCCGAGTCTTTGAGCATGAACCCAGTCTGAGTTTGCACCGCCAGTTATAATTCCAAGAGAAGAAATTTTTTCGCTATCACCAGTAGCATGAATTATCTTATGATCCAGCGTCGCTTGAAGAGTGTTTTTAAAGTCTTCTAAAGATAGAGGCGTTTTAAATACTCCGTGGACTCCAGTTGGCATACCTTTATGGTCCCCAAAAGGTTTTAGTTCTGTCAGTCCAAGCTTTCGAGCAAGGGCGGCAGCATTGCCAACCTCAATATTCGCATCAAGGGGGAGATGATAGCCCACAAGATTAATGTCATTTTTTATAAGTGGTGCGACTCTATTGTAAAAAGCTTTAGTTAAAGTTCTTACTCCATGAAACTTCCAAAATAGACCGTGATGGACAATTAGAATATCTGCACCGAGCTCAACTGCTTTATCTATGGAGTATTTTGTGGCCGAGACAGCAAAAGCTAACTTGGATATGTCCTCATTTCCTTCGATCTGCAGTCCATTTGGACCGTAGTCTTGGTAGTCGTAGATATTTAATAATTTATTAGTGTATTTAATTAACTCTGATCTTTTCATAATTTTATAATAAACGAGAAATAGCTTTAAGGGAAATAGGTGAGTCTAGTTGTCGTGTATAGTTTGTTGGTCAGAAGAGCTTATTTTAAGTACAATTTTAAGATGACTAAAATACTTATTTTTCTATTCATATTGCAAATAAATATAACTCCTACTTTTGCTCAGAACGATGCAGTCGAAGAAAAACTCACGGAAGAGCAACTTGCAGAAGAGTCTGAAGAACAAGAAAAAGTTGAAAGGCT
>CATLVA010000266.1 GCA_950060715.1 uncultured Oligoflexia bacterium
TACTGGCCTGGGCAATCTCCTCGACGCTATTACCGACGCTCCCACTCATGGCATAAACCGTTCCCATGGCAGAAACCATAACCTCTCTAGCAGCAAAACTAGGAATTAACGCTGTCGTTAGCTTCCAATCGTATCCAAGAGGACGGAAAATCGGTTCAAACGTTTTTCCAATAGTCGCTGCATAGCTATAATGAATAGCAGGCTTATCTGCGTTCTCAGGAGCGCCAGGGAAAGTTACAAGTCCCCAAATGATAACACTTAAAATGAATATTACAGTCCCAGCTTTTTTAACAAAGATCCACCCCTTCATAAGTGCCTGAGTGAAAACTTTTTTCACATTAGGCATTCTGTATGCAGGAAGCTCCATTAATAAATGGGCTGGAGAAGTCGGAAGATAAGTTTTTTTAGCAATGAATGCGATTGCAAAGGCAGATACAATTCCTAGGCTATAAAGACCAAACAAAGTTAATGCCTGTAAGCCAAACGGCCCAAATGACATATCTTCAGGGATCATAACCGCTATCAAAAGAGTATATACCGGAAGCCTAGCCGAACAGGTTGTTAAAGGAGAAACAAGCATTGTTAAAAGTCGCTGACGATGATCCTCAATAATCCTTGCAGACATAATCCCAGGTATCGCGCATGCATGGGAGGAGAGCATTGGTACAACTGCCTTACCTGGAAGCCCCATTTTTCGCATAAAATAATCTAAACTAAACGCAACTCGTCCCAAATATCCAAAATCCTCTAAGAAATAAATAATTAAAAACAGGAAAACAATATGCGGAAGAAATACGAGAATACCTCCCACCCCAGCGATTATTCCATCTACAATTAAACTTTTTAAATATCCGTCTGGAAGAGTTGATGAAACGAGATTCCCTAAACCTTCAAATCCAAATTCAATCCATCCCATAAAAGGATCAGACCAACTAAAAAGAAGTTGAAACATAGTTAAGAGAGTTACGAAAAGAATCAAAGGTCCAAGCCAGGGATGAAGAAAAATTTTATCCAGTCTTTCAGTTAAACCATCTGGAGCAATCTTAGAAAGGGTTATATCATCCACGATCTTTTGAACTTCTGATAATTTATTTTTCACGTATTCAGGTTGTTTAATTTGTGTTTGAAAATCTTTTGGAACATCAATATTTTTTTTCTCATCTTCCAATTTCTCAGAAAGTGAATCAACTAAGTTCTGAATCCCCTCACCTGTAGTAGCTGATAGAGGGAATATTTTTACACCACCTAAATGATAAGAGAGTTTCGCTAAATCAAGTTTTTGACCTCTTTTATTAGAGAGATCAATCATATTTAGAGCGAGCACAAACCTTTGCCCAATTTCTTTAAGCTGAAGAGCTAGGTATATTGATTTTTTCAAATTGGTTGCGTCCATGACGAGCACAAATAAATCAGCTTTCTCTTCATTGGCCTTATCAAAGATATAATCTCTCGTTACCTTCTCATCTAAAGAAGCCGCATCAAGAGTATATACACCAGGTAGATCCACCACCTGAAGTTCTGTATTCTTTAGCGCGCCTAATTTTTTCTCAGTAGTAATACCAGGAAAATTAGCAATTCGCTGGCGTGAATTTGTCAGGGTATTAAACAGTGACGACTTTCCAGAATTTGGAAGTCCAACTAAGGCAATTAAACTCATGCTGAAACCTCAGTGATACGCAGAAATTTTGCGTGATCTCTAGATATCATAATTTGCGAACCATCAACTTCTACTAGTATAGGATCTTTAAAAATAGGGGCCCATCTCTTAACTCGGACTTCAACCCCTGGACAAAATCCAAAATGCACTAGCCTCGCTTGAAGATATTCATCTTCCAGCTCAAGGGCTTCTATAGTATAGGAAATATTTTTCTTCGCTTTATCTAATGTCATAATGTTTGATATACAAAACTTTTTTGAGTGATATCAAACATTACCAGTAAAGTCCATGATACGCATTAGCTTTGTGTTAATTCTGAATGCGACTCGCAGCATCATTATTCTGAGATAATTGCGATTTCGTACCCTCAAATAAATGCTTTAAGCTAGAAATAATCATGGCCTCGTTCTTTTCTACTTTTTGCGAACTCACCTGTACTGATTTTTGCATTGTTTTCAACTCAGACTGCGCAAAATGAATCTGTTCAGCCTCATATTCAGTAGCGCTAGTTTCCACAAGATTTTTACCGCTTGAGAGGACCATATCCGCCTTACTAAGAGAGATTTCTAATTGTGAAAGTTTCTTTTCTAAATCCACAAACGAATCTTTTAGTTTTTGTAGAGTTTCATTCGAGCCTTTATTTTTCATCGCACTTAGTGAGCGATTCAAATTCTCACTCAATTGCTGCTTCAGTCGCTTGATTTCCTGCTTCTGCTCTCCGTATTGAGGTACTGAATGATATACTTCTTCTACAAATTTTCTCAGGCTATCAACGCGGTTACGACTATTAGAAAGGGCATTTACATTGGCATTTATGACTTCTAGGCCTTTTCTTACCAGTCTGTCATACTCACGAGACTCACTTGATAATCCAATGACATTCTTTTTAAAAACTTTAAGGTCTTGAATACTTCCTTTGCCAGTTTCGAGGTTAAGAATCAACTTCTCTTTAACGAATTCAAGGTCGCCTTCAAGTCTTTCAACCTCAGCCGACATGATCTCGATCTGATCAATTAGTGAACTCTTCTCGGTTTCAATTTTTTCATGATTATCAACAAATAGTTGATACACGTCTTTGATTCCGGCCACCATAAAGTCGTATTTAGTCTCTTCATTTACCGCAAAACTACCTTCTTTTAAGCGTTTTAGGTTCGTCTTAATTGGGTTAATTAAGCTCTGTGCTTGATCTTTAATTGTTTGCTCTAAACTTCTTAGGTCATAGAAAAATAATTGAATTCTACGCTGTCCTTGATACTCAACTGGAGAGACAAACATTTCATATGGCCTAGCTGTCAGATCATCAGAAGGCTTAACTTGGATTTGATAAATCCCAGCAACTCCATGTTTAAGCGCTTCAATCACAGGATCTTCCTCACCGAGATTAGTAAGCTTGCTTAGAAAGTCCCAAGTCATATAGTCTTTTTTCATTTCATCTTCATCGATCATCCAGTCTTCACAGAAAAACTTATTACTCCAAATAACTTGTAGGTTCTCATCCAAAAGAATTGAGGATAACGGAAGAGCCTCCTGGAAGATTGCCCCCATACTCATTCTTTTGTTCACATAACGTGACATCTTTTCACAGTAGTCTTGAAAATCTTGAGAACTCCCACTAAACACAACCGATTTATCAGCTTCAATAATTCTCTCACTAACGAGAACTTCAATATCCTTTTCAAGCTTTTTCTGTTCTTTACGATTTATCCAACTGCTATAAGGGATACTGATACCAAGCAGAACCATTGCAAGAGCGAACAGCCCACCAAGACCGATAATAAAGAATTTTCCAATTCCAAAAAAGATATATATTCGAAAAGGTAATATTTCTGAATCTAAATTAATTGTGGGAAAAATTAGAGATTTAATTCAATAGAATTTAAAAACAATATTAAGGATT